>CAYXMB010000263.1:0-1509 GCA_964466085.1 uncultured Ruminococcus sp. | reverse complement strand
CGCCAACGGTCTTGCCGTTGCCAAATTTCTTGATAGCTGCGAAGCTGTTTCCTGGGTTAATTATCCTTCCCTGCCTTCGAGCAAATATTACTCACTGGCTCAAAAATATCTTCCTAACGGTTCTTGCGGTGTTGTAAGCTTCGGTGTTAAAGGCGGAAGAAAAAATGCGGAAGAGTTTATGAAAAAGCTCCGCCTCATCGCCATAGAAACCCATGTAGCGGATGCGCGCAGCTGCTGTCTGCACCCTGCCAGTACAACCCACCGTCAGATGAACGACGAAGAGCTGGCCGCCGCCGGTGTAGGTGCGGATTTAATTCGTCTTTCCTGCGGTTTGGAAAATTCCGAAGACCTTATTGCCGATATCAAGCAGGCTTTGGGAATGTAATAAAAACAAATGTATTGTCGACAGGAATAATCCTTTCTGTCGACAGTTTTTTATAAAATTAAAGCCGCAAAGCGGCATTGTCGCCTTTTAACAAGCGCCTTTTAAATATTGACAATATTTCGAAATAGATATATAATTAACCGGTCGATATATGCGAATTTAAACCGTAATACACCACAGAGGAAGTGATACAAGGTGCCTATTAAAATACCTGCCAGTCTTCCGGCTGCCGAGGTTTTACAAAACGAAAACATATTTGTTATAACCAATCAGCGAGCCGATACACAGGATATCAGACCTTTGCGTATTCTTATTTTGAATTTAATGCCCACAAAAATAACAACCGAAACTCAACTTGCAAGGCTTTTGGGCAATACACCCTTGCAAATAGAAACCGAACTTCTTGCCGTAGGGCGAATCCCGAAGCATACAACAATGGAGCATATGCTGACATTTTATAAGGGCTTTAAAGAGGTTAAAAATTCTTTTTTCGACGGTATGATAATCACAGGTGCTCCGGTAGAGCATATGCCCTTTGAAGAGGTCGAATATTGGGAAGAACTCTGTGAAATTATGGAATGGAGCAAAACCCATGTTTACAGCACATTTCACATATGCTGGGCGGCACAGGCAGCGCTTTACTATCATTACGGCGTTAATAAAGTTCCTCTTAAAGAAAAACTTTTCGGAATTTTCGAGCACAGGGTAACACACAAGGGCTCTATTCTCTTTCGTGGCTTTGATGATGTATTTATGGTTCCTCATTCAAGACACACAACCGTGAATAAAGGCGATATAGAAAAAATTTCGTCCCTGAAAATTCTTTCCGAAAGCGATAAGGCCGGCATTTATGCTCTTTCCACCGACGGCGGCAGACAAATTTTCATCACGGGACACTCGGAGTATGATACCGATACTCTGGCAAAAGAATATTTCAGAGATAAAGCAGCCGGTTTACCGATTAAACCTCCGAAAAACTACTTTCCGAACGATGATGATACAAAAACGCCTATTTGCAACTGGCGTTCGGGTGCCAATTTACTTTATTCTAATTGGCTGAACTATTTTGTTTACCAGGCAACGCCTTATGACCTTAATAAAATGGAAAAGTTTGATACAGATAC
>CAYXMB010000262.1:0-1546 GCA_964466085.1 uncultured Ruminococcus sp. | reverse complement strand
GATTAAAAAAAGAGATTTATTACTCTTGGCTTTAAAAGTTACACATATCGGAAATTTCGGAGGAACAAAAAATGAAATCGGTAAAAAAATCGGTACTGTGTGTTTTGGCGATTCTGATGATGCTGTGCGTTACGGCCTGCGGTACCGTGAAAAAGACGGAAAATACGGCCAATTCGGAAAGCACCGAAAGCACCGAAAATACGGAAAACAAAGATTCGGTTACCGAAGACACGAAAGAAGAAAACGAGCTTACTCTTGACAATGCGGAAGTTAAACTTGTATATGCGGAGGGAAGTTATTTGCTTTTGGCTTATCACGGACCGCAAGGCAATATCGGTATACACTACTGCAACGGCGACGGCACCGATTTTGACTTTGAACCGCCGTATCCGGAATTTTGGAATTTCGATAACGGTTGGCGTCTTATAAAGACAGATGAGCTGCCCGAAGACACCGATGCTTCCTCTGTGGGACTTTCCGTTACGGATTACAGCCGTGAGGATGAGGCGAACAGAGTTTTCGCAAATTTCGATACTTCCATGTCGGATGACGAATTAAAAGAAATCGACGTTTGCTTTTTTAACGGTCTTGCCGGTAACGTAAGTTCTTATGCGTCCGCTTATAAAGAAGATATCACAATTGTTGCCGAATTCTGTTGGTGGGGAGATGCCCGAAAAACAAGAATGGATCAATGGACTTTTACAACGGATGATTTCGAATTTTTCATATCCGACGGAACACCTTTGAAAGAGGTTTACGGAGAATATGAAATGCGGATTGAAACTTACAATGTAGGCGGCGGACAGATTTGGGTCACCTTAACGAAAGGTGAAGAAACAACCGATGAAGAAGCCAAAGAGCTTATAGCGAAAGAACCTTATGCGATTTTTACGGCAAACGACGGTTCAACCGTGAAAATCGAACTTTTGGATAAATATTGAAAATGAGCCGAAATAAAATTATTCGGAGTTAAATTAAAAACACAAAAGCGGTCAACTTGGAGAAAAGTCGATCGCTTTTGTGTTTTACCGGTGAAAATTTATTTTCGATTTTGCCTTAAAACTTCATACGCAAGAACGGATGCGGCACTTGCCGCCGAAAGAGAACCGTTAAAATCTCTGCCGTATTCAAGCCTCACCGTAACGTCGCATTTGTCGAGAACGGCTCTTGAAATACCTCTTTTTTCTCCGCCGACAACAAGAAATATCGGAAGTTTCAAATTCGCATCGAACGAAGAAACGGAATTTCTGATTCCCGCAGCGCACGTCTTGTAACCTTTGCTTTTGAATATGTCTGTTGCATTTTCCGGAGACGAAACGAGACAGGGAAGCATTTCGGATGCGCCTGCGGACGAGCGGCATACAACGCCTGCGGCACTGAGCCAGTTTCTCGGAGATAAAATTATACCGTCGGCACCCGCCGCATAGAGCGTTCTGAGCGCATACCCGAAATTATACGGGTCTTCGATTCCTTCGAGCATTACCCAAAATCCGCCGGATATTTCGGTTTCTGAATCGAGAGTGCCGATTTTCCTCTCGGTGCAAAG
>CAYXMB010000261.1:0-1550 GCA_964466085.1 uncultured Ruminococcus sp. | reverse complement strand
TCAAAGCCGCTTAATTTTGTTTCGGTGCATACGCTGTTCAGTACTTTTACCGTTTCAACGTCTTTGTCGGTTTCCTTGAGTTTCGGCGTTTCACGCTTGACGGCAACAATAATTTTGTCGGGCTTAAAATTGCCGATTTCGGTTTTCAGAAAAGTTTCGAACTTTTTGCCTTGTGTTGAGCTGCCCGATATCTTTTCGCTTCCGATTATCAGATTTTCACTGTTAACGTATATCAAAAGCGCCGTGCCGTCTCTTTCGCCGCACAATCCCCATGAAATATACTGCTGTGCCATAGCGTGACAGTCAAGCTCAAAATCGGAATGGAAGGAGTCGAATATTTTATTCAGCACGGCACCGCACAAAACCAAAAAGTCGGCAGCTTTGCCGCCGATTCCTTCAATTTGCAAAAGCTCATCTTTTTCGGCGGTAAACACACCGGACAAAGAGCCGAATTTTTCAAGCAAATCCTGCGCCATACCCGACGTATCGTATCTGGGAATAACGTAAAACAAAACCATTTCAAGAAGTTTCACGTCGGCAAGAGACGTTTGATTTGCAATATACGCCTCTCTCAATCTGTTCCTGTGATTTTTATGCCTGCATTTCTTCTTTTTATCCATGATTCGGCTCCGCTTTTAAGTTTTAAGCACAGTATATATTATTGTCGGCTAATCGAAAAAGCCGTTTTCTTTGCCTGTAATGTAAGAAACTATCGGATGATATGAATTCTCTCCGATTATATAATGTTCAACCGGTATTTTTCTTTCTTCGCATATACCGTATATTTTCAAAGTCGTTTCGATGTCTTGAGGAGACGATTCCATGTTATCGTTATCATGCTTGTGCGCCAGAATGACTTTTGCGGGATTCGTTTTGTCAAGATTGCTTTTCATATACGCAACTATATTTATACCGTCGCCGTCATACGGAAGTCTTTTATCGAATTTAACAAGCCGATTTTTCTTATCAAGGTATAGAATTACGGTTGTATCCGCCGGAGACTTTCTGAGTGCGCGCACAAGAAACGAAGCGGCAATTTCCTCGCAGTTTATCGGAGTTTGAGAAAAGAACGATTCAAAGATTTTGTCCGACAGAGAGCCGAGACAGGAAATCAATATGGCGGTATTTTGATCTATTTCGTATTTTTCCGCAAGATAACACAATTCCGTAGAGAAAAGCCCTTGAAAAGAGCCGGCTTTTTCGAGAAGTTTCTTTGCGACCTCATCAGCCGACCGAACTTTCGCTTCGGAAAGAAAAAGCGAAAGAAGTTCTTCACTGCTAAGGCTTGAATATTTAGATAGATTGTTTTTACCGAACTTTGCGTCATTTTCCGACTTTTTGTCCTGCATAATCATCTCCGATTTATGATACGGAATCACTTTGTTTTTCGGCTTCCGCCGTTTCCTCTGTGCAACTTTTATCGGCAGCGCCGTATATGTGTCGAATTTGCTCTTTAACAAAAAGCAACCGTAATTTTAAAAACTACGGTTGCTTTGGCGGAGAGGGAGGGATTCGAACCCTCGTGTGGTTTCCCACAAACTGATTTCGAG
>CAYXMB010000260.1:0-1572 GCA_964466085.1 uncultured Ruminococcus sp. | reverse complement strand
CGATTCACCCGTTTCGGGAGGCACCGTAGATTCAAGGCCCATGCTTTCGTGGATATTCGAAAACGACGAATATACGGAACTTTATCATTCGAGATTTTCGTATTTTATCGAAGAATATTTCGACAGCGGATACTTTGAAAACCTAATCGACGAAACGGTCGAAATGATATCGCCCTACGTCGAAAAAGACCCGACGAAATTCTGCACTTTCGAAGAATTCGAAAAAGGCGCCGAAACTCTCGAAGAATTTTGCCTTATCCGTGCCGAAAGCGTAAAAAAACAGCTTAGCGGAGAAATCGGCTCAACGTCGGATACGCAAGACCCCGAAACACTTGTCGATGCGGGTGAAATTCAAATAAGCGATATGGGCTCGATGAACGGCGGAATGTCTTTCAAAGACTTCGACGGCGAAAATCCTTTTGAAAAAGACAACTTTGAAAATTCAAATGCGGAGAACGGCTCAGGCGGTGACACCGACGGCAATATGAACCCCGGTACCGACGGACGAGCCGACAACGATATGAATTCCGATTCCGACACGGGTGCCAATACCGAAACAAGCAACGATACGGCGGTTCCGTCACCTCCGGGTGCAAGCGGCGAAACACAGAACGGCAAATTCGAAAAGGGGGATAAAAGCCCGTTTGCCTCACAGCCGTCTCCGGGCGGAAACTTTTCGACCTCGCTTGTCGCAATTGCGATTTCGCTTGCCGTGCTTGCGGCGGGAATCATATTCGCAATACTGTTCAAAAGAAGAAAAGACTGAATTTGCGGCGGCACGGTTTTTCCGTGCCGTCGTTTTATTTTTTCGGAAAACTTATTGCTGTTGACTTCGGGAGAAAAAATAATTATAATAGAAGCAGAAAAAAACAAGGAGAAACGCCATGAGCAGTTTTGAAAATTTAAGAATAGTCGATAATTTCTACCAAACTTCCCTTTTCTTTCCCATGCCGACCGTGATAATAAGCACGCTCTGCGAGGACGGCACGACAAATTTGGGACCGTATTCTCTGGTACAGCCCTATTACGTCGCAGGCAAAGACTACTACGCCATGCTCCTCTGTTGCCGTAATTCGTCGAATACGGCTCAAAACATTTTGAGAAACGGCAAATGCGCTCTCAATTTCATCGACGACAAGCCGAAAAGCTTCAAAGAAGCGGTAAAGCTTTCATGGCCGGGTGACAAGCCCTCCGAAAAAATGCCGAAATGCAATTTCAAACTCGAAAAAAGCCTTTCGGAAGAAGAAACGGGAGAGGCTCGCCCCTCTGTGCTCCGTGATGCGATTCAGGTTATCGAATGTACTTGGATACGTGAGCTTGACGGAGCCGAAAACGACAAGGCGGGCGAGCTCAACGGGTATAAGGGACCGTATCATGATTTCAACGGAATAACGAGCGAATTCGGTGCACACTTCATTCTTCGGGTGGATAAGATTTTAATGAAGAAGAAATACAAAGACGCAATAATAAACGGCGTCAGGGCGAAAGACTTCCCCGCACTTCCCGTCGATTACGGCTACCGTGACAGCAAAAATTTCTGGTTTCACAGAAAAACGAGAATGAGAGCGGAAC
>CAYXMB010000259.1:0-1598 GCA_964466085.1 uncultured Ruminococcus sp. | reverse complement strand
AGACAGCCGCTTTGCGGCAGAAACTTCGAATATATGAGTGAGGATGCGTATCTTGTGTCAAGTATCGCATCGGAAAATATAAACGGTATTCAAAGCGAAGATGTTTCGGCGTGCGTTAAGCATTTTATAATGAACAACCAGGAAAACGGCAGAAACACGGTTGATGTCGATGTCGATGAGAAAACGCTGAGAGAGGTATATTTGAGGGTGTTTCAAGGATGCCTTGATTCGTATTGTTTTATGGGCTCTTACAACAAATTCCGCTCGGAGCACTGCTGTCACAACTCATATCTTATAAACGGAGTTTTGAAAGACGAATGGGGCTACGACGGAGTTTTTATAAGCGATTGGTACGGCGCTCACGATTCGAAGCAGGCAATATACAACGGACTCGACATCGAAATGGGAACGGAACACCCGTACGACGAGTATTTTCTCGCAAATCCTTTTATAAAAGAGATAAAAGAAAATCCCGAAGCGCTCGAAGTGCTCGACGACAAGGTGAGAAGAATACTGAGACTCGCATTCAGAATCGGAAAATTCGACCCCGACAGAAAAAAGGGAGAGATGAACACGCCGGCGCACGGAAAGGCGGCTTACGATATCGCATCGGAGGCAGCGGTTCTTCTCAAGAACGACCGAGACGTGTTGCCTGTCGAAAAAGCTCCCGAAACCGTTCTCGTCGTCGGTGAAAACGCCGTTAGAGAGCACGCTCACGGGGGAGGAAGCAGTTCCGTTATGGCGCTGTACGAGGTAACTTTGCTTGACGGGATAAAAAAGGCTTTTCCGACGGCGAAAATCGAATATATAACGGCGGCGGGGCTTGATTTCAAGCCGATACCGGTGGATTATTTGTCCATTGCCGACACGGCGGCGGGATGCCGTGCTTTCAAGTGCGAAACTTTCGAAAATTCGGATTACACCGGCAAGAAAACGGTGGAATTCAAAGGCGAGATATCCGATGTCGAAACGAAGGGTGCGGCAAGAGTTTTCGTCGGTGAGCTCAATATACCGAAGGACGGGGATTATTATTTTAAAGTTACCGGTTCCGACGGCGTTCGGGTTTACATGGGGAATGAGGCCGTGTGCGAGCTTGACGGGGGAAAAAGCGAGGCTGTCGTTCACAAAAAATACAGGGCGGGCGAGAAGGTACTTATAATAATAAAAGTTAAAAATCCCGACAAAACGACGTTCAGATGGAGTGTCGACGAAGATACCGCATCAAGCATCGGAGAGCTTTGCGACAAAGCGAAAAAAGCGTCTCTCGTATTTTACTGCGGAGGGCTCAATCACAACTACGACTCCGAGTCGTTTGACAGAAAGAACATGAAACTTCCGGACGTGCAAAATCGGGAAATTTCGGCGCTTCTCGACGTAAGACCCGATACGGTAATAGTTTTGACTGCGGGAAGTCCCGTCGAAATGGATTGGATTGAAAAGGCGCACACCGTTTTATGGACATGGTATGCGGGGCTTGAGGGCGGAAGTGTTCTTTGCGATATTATCACGGGAAAAGTAAATCCGTCGGGAAAACTTCCCGTGACTTTCCCTGCGAAATACGAAGATTCGCCGTGCGCACGTTACGGTGATTACAACGA
>CAYXMB010000258.1:0-1672 GCA_964466085.1 uncultured Ruminococcus sp. | reverse complement strand
TGACATAGCCGGTTACGGTAAGCGTCTGATATACATCAATATTTTCCGACAGATAATAGTATGCCATTTCACTTTCCGTACTGCTGCCGGTCAAGGTTGTGTAATTACCGATATTCTCCTGCGTCAATGCCGTACCGGTAGGCGTTGCCGCCTGTACGATAACCGCTGTCGGCAGTACCGCAAGCACCATGCACAACGTAAGCGCTATGCTTAAAACTCGTTTTCTCATCAGACATAACCTCCGAATTAATTTATGATTTCGTGCCGTATCCTACGGCTGTTTTTCGGTTGAAAGAATTGATTACGGAAGAAAAGATTTTTACAAAATTCTTCTTTCAAAGGAATATTCACCTGTGAAAGATGCGATTTGCCGAAGATATAAAAAACCGTTCCGAAAGTAACGGAACGGCTCGTTTGAAAATTCTTATTCTTTTATAATGCAACAATAATTCGACTGTATCCGCAAAAATTCGAAACACGGGGTTTCTCTGCGAATATTAAGCCTTAAGAACACCCGCATCTCTCTTCTTAAGATTGATAACGTGGTTTATTTCTTCAATCGTCTTATCAACGTCGGCACCGTACGAAACGGATACTTCGCACACGGGCTTGCCGTCATTTGCGTAAATCAGAAATACCTGATATGTAACTTTTCTGTCCTTCGGAAGCGGTTTTTCACGTGTTTCGTAATCGGCGTGATCAAGATCAAGATATGAATAAGCTCCGCCGAATTCACTGTCATCAAGGTCATTGATAAGCGAGAACCGTCTGCCGTGAATATAAAGCTTCTCTTCCGTGTAGAAAAGCTGAATTCCGTTATATACGCTCGTTCTGTTCTTTCCGTCGGCGCCGTGCTTAAAATGAACTTCTTCGCCTATGTAATCATATCCGAAAAGTTTTGCGGGATTTACTATAGTGAGGAAATCTTTTTCGTAAACTTCGTATTTAATCATCGCCTGTTCTTCAAGGTCTTTGATTTTTTCGCTGACCTGATAGTCGATATCGGTTTCCTTAGCCGTAGCACTCGCCGAAAAGACGAGAAAACCTATTCCGATAAGAACAAGCATAACGCCCATGTCACGAATAGGCACCGCAACGATTATTCCGGCAACGATAATAGCAAGTCCGACAATGGCAAGGGGTGATAACCCTTTTGTAGTGAAATATTTTAAATTGCGTTTGGTTTCCATATAAATTCTCCGATTTAGACCTATATTCATATCTATAATATCACATTACCCTTCAAATGTCAAGAATTAACCGACTTTTTAAAAGCCACATTCGACTATTTTTTTGATAAGTGAATTCCCGAAGTAAATTCCACTGTGGAATTTACTTCGGGAATTTACTAATTTATATTGCATGAGGATTCGGAACATCTCTTTTTTTAGCTGAAAAGAAAAAAATCAGATGCCAAATACACCTGATAAACGCCTTGTTGTTTCGTAGAGTATTCTCCTTGACGAGCAAAAGCGGAACAATCCCCGATACCACAAGGATTATTCCGCTTTTTGTGACTGTTTTTTTGGCGGCGAATAGATTTATCTGTCAAAGTGCAAGAGATAACTTGTCCATATTATTTCGCTTTAATTGCATTGAAGAATGAACATAACGGTCGAGTGTAATTTTTACACTTGAGTGTCCCAATATCTCACTCAGTGTTTTTACATCA
>CAYXMB010000257.1:0-1673 GCA_964466085.1 uncultured Ruminococcus sp. | reverse complement strand
TATGGTGGCACAGGCCGAGGCGAAAGAGCTTGCCGAAAAAGGCTTCCTGACAAGCTCATGCTGCCCCGCTTTCGTTCAGTACGTTAAATCGTCTTTTCCCGAACTGCTTGAACATGTGAGCCACAATCTGTCACCGATGGCGACACTTGCGAAGTATATAAAGAAAAACGATGAAAATGCGAAAGTGGTATTCATAGGACCGTGTACCGCAAAAAAAGCGGAAGCTCAGCTTGAGAGCGTAAAGCCTTACGTTGACTGTGTTATCACCTTCGAAGAATTACAAGCGCTTTACGACAGCCGCGATATCGATATTACGACTCTCGGTGAAGGAGTTCTCGACAATGCGTCGTATTTCGGAAGAATATTCGCAAGGTCGGGCGGACTTGCGGATGCGGTAGCTCAGGGACTTGCGGAACAAAACATCGATTTCAATCTTAAAGCCGTCAGCTGTGACGGAATAGAGCAGTGTAAAATAGCGCTTATGAAAAAGAGCAAAAACGTGCTTGACGCCAACTTCATAGAAGGAATGGCGTGCATCGGCGGTTGTATCGGCGGTGCAGGCTGCTTGACGCACGGAGAAAAAAACAAAGCCGAAGTTGATAAATACGGCAAGGAAGCACTTGAAAAAACCATTTCGGATGCGATTTCAATGCTGAAGTAAAAAACAGGAGACTTTCGGTTGCTATATGCAGCCGATGTATACGCGGGAGGGAATATGCGCAAAACCAAAATTGTATGTACCATAGGTCCGGCAAGCGGAAGCGAGGAGGTTATCACCGGCCTTTGCAAAGCCGGTATGAACGTTGCCCGCTTGAATTTCTCGCATAACACGCACGAGGACCATCAAAAGAGAATAGATACGATAAAGAAAGTCAGGGAGAAGCTCAACTATCCTATAGCCATAATGCTTGATACAAAAGGCCCCGAATACAGAATCAAAACTTTCGAAAACGGAAAAATCACGCTTTCGCCGGGTGATAAATTCACTTTTACGACGGAGGACGTCGTCGGAAATTCCGAACGTGTTTCGGTAAGCTACGCAAATCTTCCGTCGGAGCTTTCGGTCGGTGATACGATTTT
Source organism: uncultured Ruminococcus sp. (assembly GCA_964466085.1). Classification (GTDB taxonomy): domain Bacteria; phylum Bacillota; class Clostridia; order Oscillospirales; family CAG-272; genus RUG14199. The sequence continues at coordinate 593 of CAYXMB010000257.1, read as the reverse complement.
GCTCAACAACGGGCTTTTGTCTTTCGAAGTTGACTGTATATCCGGAACCGATATCGAATGTACGGTAATTTACGGCGGTGAGCTTTCCGACAGAAAGAGCATGAGTTTTCCCGGAAAAGTCATGAAACAGAAGTATCTTTCGGAGCAGGATAAAAAGGATATTGCATTCGGGATAAAGAACGGTGTCGACTATATCGCATGTTCTTTCGTTTCGTGCAAACAGGACCTTATCGACGTCCATAACTACCTGAAAGAAATCGATGCCGACAATATCGAGCTTATTGCGAAAATCGAAAATCAGTCGGGATTCGATAATATCGAAGAAATATGCGAGCTGTGTGACGGCATTATGGTGGCGAGAGGCGATATGGGCGTTGAAATTCCGTTTGAAATGCTTCCCGGTATCCAAAAAAAGCTTATAACGAAATGCAGACTTCTCGGCAAAAGAGTTATTACGGCAACCGAAATGCTTGAGTCTATGGTTTCAAATCCGAGACCGACGAGAGCGGAAATATCGGACGTTGCGAATGCGGTGTATGACGGGACAAGCGCAATTATGCTTTCGGGTGAAACGGCGGCGGGTAAATATCCCG
>CAYXMB010000256.1:0-1681 GCA_964466085.1 uncultured Ruminococcus sp. | reverse complement strand
CGTCGCAAAATTCGGAATCGTTCCCAGTGTTGAAATAGCAAACAAAGTAGTTAAAGCATCGGGCATCGTATTCAGAAACGATAATGCGGGATTTAACATGCTAAGGAACTTCTACGACGTCCTTTACAGCTACAATCCCGCTTCCGTAGGCGGTGCCGTACCTGACAATAACGCATACTATATTCCGACAAAAGCAAGCGCAGAGAGTACTTCATCTGCCGAATAAATAAATGAAAAAAAGCACACCTTTATACAGAGGCGCTGCCGCTTTTGCGGCAGTGCTCTTCTGGGTTGCGATATGGCATATAGCGGCGGTGATCGTAGCGAAACCCGTTTTGCTTCCGACACCTTTCGAAACGCTTAAAACTCTTTTTTCTCTCATGAAAGAAAAAGAATTTTACATTAAATGCGGTGTCAGTATTTTGAGAATCGCCGCAGGATATATAGGCGGTGTGGTTATCGGAACCGCAATCGGCGCACTGACGTATAAATCGAAAAGCGCAGCTGTATTTCTAGCTCCGATAAACGCTCTTATAAAAGCAACCCCCGTCGCTTCGTTTATAATTTTATTGCTTGTATGGATGAAAAAAGGTGCTATTCCCTCTTTTACCTCTTTTTTAATCGTCACGCCGATTGTGTGGTCGTCCGTGAAGGCATCTCTCGAGTCCGTAGACAGCGGAATTATCGAAGCGGCATCCGTATTCGGCCTTTCTCTCGGCAAGAAAATAAAGTTCGTTTATTTGCCTTCTGTTAAGCTGAAATATATATCGTCACTTGAAACGTCGCTCGGCCTTGCGTGGAAATCCGGCATCGCCGCCGAAGTCCTTTGTACGCCTAAAAATTCCATCGGGAGCGAACTCTACAATTCCAAAGTTTATCTTGAAACCGACGACCTTTTCGCATGGACCTTGTGCGTCGTTGTTTTGAGTATTGCAATAGAATTCGCAGTGAAAAAAGCGGCACACCGTTATTTGAAAGCGGAGAAAAACAAAAATGAAACTTGAAAACGTTACAAAAAAATTCGGCGATAAAATTATTTTCCGAAATTTTTCGTTTGAAATAAAAAAAGGAATGTCGATTTCTCTCACGGGAGCATCGGGAAGCGGAAAAACCACTCTTTTGAGAATTCTGGCAATGCTTGATTGCGATTATGAAGGAGTTTACAGCGACAAGCCGAAAAAAGTTTCTTTTGCATTTCAAGAACCGCTTCTTTTCGACGGAGCGAATGTTATCGAAAACGTCGATATCACGGGCAAAAAAAAGGCGGAATCCGAATCGATGCTCAAAAAACTTTGCATTTCCGAAAAGGATTTTACGTTATATCCGAATTCGCTTTCGGGAGGAATGGCAAAAAGAGTTTCTCTTTCGAGAGCTCTTTTGTACGATGCCGATTTGTACCTTATAGATGAGCCGTTTTCGGGTCTTGACGATGAAACGAAAAAAATAACGTCGGCCGTTATATCGGAAGCACTAAAAGGAAAAACCGCCGTTATCTCGACACATGATATCGGATTTGCAAATTCGCTTGATTACCGCATTGAAATATAATTTTTTAAAAAAATGATTTTTTTTTGAAAAAAGGCTTGACATACGAAAAATAATGTGGTATTATATACAAGTACGCAGCGCCCCATTAGCTCAGTAGGTAGAGCACATGACTTTTAATCATGGTGTCCGGAGT
>CAYXMB010000255.1:0-1695 GCA_964466085.1 uncultured Ruminococcus sp. | reverse complement strand
GGTTGCAATAAGTGTATGTCGGACCTTTTCCGCAGTTATACCACCAAAGTTTGATATTCGTTCCTTCTTCGGCTTTTTGGGCACGGTAAGTGTCGATTCTTTCTTTAAACGAGCCGTAAATCGAGTCCCAGTTGAAATAGCAAGCATCGAGACGTGTGCAGTCAAAACCCGAAATAACGCCGTTCATCGTGTGAATTGTGCACTGAGCGGTGTTGTATCCGACGTAACCCGAAGAACGAACTGCCGAATCGGGCGTGTAAACGCACATTTTCGGGCACCAAACGGTTACCGAACCGTCGTCCATAAATCCCTGAACGGCGTCTTTGATATTACCGAGCAGAAAACTTCCGTCGTAAGACGTCTTATAAGTTCCCGTTGACGAATCGTAAGCAAGAGTCTTGCTGTAGCCTGCGGGATACGGGTGGTTTTCGTCGTAAGGCACAACCGTATAAGGGTCGGGCCAATAATCATTTAAGCTGTTGTATCTTGTGAGCGCATCTCCCACAACGGGATTCCCCAAAGTAGTGCCTTGAGCTTTGAGAGCGTCAAGCTGCTGTTGGCTTCTCGGCTCATCCGCCGTGTAGAAATAAATTTTTTCCTTTATTTCGTCGAAATCTTCTCTTGTCGCAAGGTCGTCGTATACGGCTTTGAGATTATCTCCCGTTACGTTGCTGAGATAAGAGTTACCGGTTACCATCTTTATCGAATTTACTCTCGGATTATCGAGATATTCGTTTGTCGATTTGAGAACATCGGAAAACGTTCCGGGAAGATTTGTTCCGCAAAGCCTGTTTTCAAGCAGATAGTCGTAGCAAGCTTTGTAACTCGTGTCGTTGAGAGAGGTTCCGCGATCGATATAAATCGAGCTTTCGTAAGTCGTTTCTTCCGGAATTTCGAAGTTCCAAACATATGCGAAAATGTCGGCCGTCTTTATGACGTTACCGGAGCTGTCTTTCAATTCGAAAGTTCCTTTGTACCAGCCCGACGGCGTGTCAAGTTCCGTCTTAAGCCTTACAAGCAAGGTTTGTGTCTTGCCCGCAGAGAGAGAAAATACTCCGGTTCCCTTCGTTATGTTTTCAATGGGCATAATAGCGTCGGGAATGTGCCCTTCTCTGATTATCGATTCTTCCGCACTTGTAACGCCGATAACGTTTGTCACGTCGAGATTCGTGCATTCAATATAGGTCTCGTAATAGAGAGATGTACTTACAGTGCCCTCGCCGCCGTCCATCGGCGCAAAATCGGTGCACGATGCCGTGAGAGAGCTTTTCGCAACGTCGGTGTAAAGCACAACCTGTGTGCCCTGAATTTCGTTTTTCGCCATGTAAACCGAATAAGTATCCCGTCCCGTCGAGGTTGTATCCTCTTGGAATACTTTCACGTTTGCATGCTGAAACCACATTTTAACGTCGCTGTCCTCGCTTGCCGCCGTTTTGACCGTATAGTCATTTGACGGATCATAGCTTTCCGTTGCGCCGCCGGTTATAAAACTTGCCGAGCAAAGTGCAAACAGCATGGAAATAACCAGCACGGTTGATAGTAGTTTTTTCATATTGTCTCCTTTTTATTTTATCTGAATTGAAATTTACAGTCAATTACCTAAAGCTACTGTGCTCACAAGAGCTTTGATATCTTTAACGGAAATGATACCGTCGCCGTTAATGTCGGAGTTGATTTCTATTATGTCACTTTCGG
>CAYXMB010000254.1:0-1703 GCA_964466085.1 uncultured Ruminococcus sp. | reverse complement strand
AACGATATTCATAAATGCCGATGATTTGACATATTTATGCGGTGACAGTCGGGAGTGTGTTTTAACCGTAACCGGAAAAACGGGCAACTCGGCATATTACCACAGCTATGAAGCTATTGCCGTTCCGTGTGACGGCAAAGATAAATTCAAGACGCTTGTTTCAAGCACCGAAAATTACGAAATAGGAGATATTTTAAAAGCCGACGTTTCGTTCTATCTTCCCGAAGAAGATGCGGTTTTCGATGAGAGGAGCTATTGTCTGTCACTCGGTGTCAAAATAAAGGGCGAAATTGAAAATGCCGAAGTTATCGGCAAAGATACAACGTCTTTTTCCATAAAGATCAAGCTCTTAAATCTCAAACTTTCCGATATTATTCACGCCGGATTCGAAGGCGATACCGCCGAAATAGCGGATGCCGTCGTTTTGGGAAACAAAACATCGTTATCCGACGAGATAAAGCGTGATTTCTCAAGGCTCGGAATATCTCATTTGCTTGCGATAAGCGGGATGCATATCTCGTTTATATGCTCCGGCTTTTCTTTTGTAATGAAAAGAGTCAGAATAAATCGGAAAATAATTTGTATTCTCACTGTGTTTTTAATGCTTTTCTATATGGAACTGACGGGCTTTTCTCCTTCGGTAGTAAGAGCCTCCGTGCTTTGCATAATGATGAGCATTATTTACGTTATCGGAATAAGTTACGATGGAATAACCTGTCTCGGAGTTTGCGGCTGTATTATGATTTTGGTCGACCCTTTTTGTGCATACAGCGTCGGAATGCAACTGTCGTTCTGCTCTTACATCGGATGCCTTGCGTCGGCCGGTACGGCGGAAAAACTCGGTATAGCTTCAAAGGCTACCGACGGTTTTCTTAAAAAGACGGCGAAAGACATCTTATCTTCCGTTCTGTTCACGGTATACGTCGTTTGTTTCACAATGCCCGTTTCGTGGTTATATTTCGGTTCTGCGTCGATTATCGCTCCGCTTTCGAATCTGATTTTCATTCCCGCTTTCAGCATTGTCCTTTATATTGCCGTTGCGGCCCTTGCCTGTTATCCCGTAACATGGCTGTTTTATGCCGTTTCAAAAGTCGGCACGGCCTATATCGGTTTGATTTTGAAACTTTCTTCGTGCTTATCGTCAATCAGGGGAATAACGGTATCTACAAAATACACCTTTTCTTTCTGTATTTTGGCGGCTCTTGCCGCATGTGTCGTTTTTTCGGCAATTCTGCATAAAAAATCCGCCGGTGTATTTCGAATCGGTATAGCGGTATTGATTGCGGTGTATGCGTGCTGTGTCGTAATTTACAACGGGAATCTCGAAAATTATACCGAAGTCACAAGATGCGGCAATAAAAGCAGCGAAGCTTTGATTATCAGAAGCGGCGGCGAAAGCTCGATTGTCGACTTTTCGAATTGCGCCCGCTCCGACGTGAAACGTGAAATACATTTTTCGGAAGAACGCTGTGTTACGGAAATCGATTCGTTCGTTCTGACCGGATATTCGGGAAGAACCGTTTCCGGAATTGAATATCTAACCGACAGTACTTTTGTCAAAACGGTATATTTGCCGTCGCCGAAATCAGATGACAGGCAAATATATTCCGAAATCGTTTCCATATTAGAAGAAGAAAATATAATCATAGAGGAATATACTCTCGGCAAGGGATGGAATACCGTAAAGAGCCGTGCGGCAAAGG
>CAYXMB010000253.1:0-1709 GCA_964466085.1 uncultured Ruminococcus sp. | reverse complement strand
CAAAAGGTTCGATGATGAATTTAAGAAGAGCTGCGGAATATCTTATCGCATCTCAAAGTGCAAGGTTTATTTTTACTGCGGTTACCGCATTTACGAAGATGAAACTTGCAGACCCCATTCATATTTTGACATGGGGACTTGTCATTGATTTTGCCGTAATAATTTTGACCGCATACAGAGACCCGCCGTGGGATATGATATCCGTGAAGAAGGAGAGATGCAGGCTTCCGAAAAACTTTTCGGAATTTGTTTATCCTCTCGCTGTCGGAGCGGCATGGGCTGTGCTTATTCTTGCAGCGCCCGTTGTATTGACCGTTATGAATTCATTCGGTACTTCCGCTGTCGGCGCCGAAACGTGCGAGGCTATGATCTTTTCTTCGGTATTGGCATCGGCGTTTTTAGTAGGAGGGGAAATGATGACGAATTCAAGCCTTTTCAAACGTTCGAAAAAGCGTTCCGTCGCCATTCCCATGTCTTTTGCGTCAGGTATTGTCATGTCACTTGTGTTCTCGTTTTCAAGTGGCATAAGCAACTTCTTCGGTGCGAAGCCTCTTTCGTTTTCTTTGTATGCCGTGACTCTTATTCCGGCGGCAGCGGCGGTATTGATATTCGAAATACGCAAAGCATGTACGGCGGCGCCGAAAACGAAGTGATTATCAAAACATAAATATTAATTATAATATTTGTAATATAAATTTAAGGAGATTGGAATTATGTCAGAGTGTACTCATGACTGCTCGACTTGCGGTGAAAACTGCTCGTCGAGAGAAGAAAACACAATAAAAAAGCTTGAATGTTCCGAGGGAAGCAATATAAAGCATCTCATAGGAGTCGTCAGCGGAAAAGGCGGTGTCGGTAAATCCATTGTAACTTCGACGCTTGCCGTTTCAATGGCAAGAAAAGGCTATAAGACCGCAATACTCGATGCCGACATTACGGGCCCGTCGATACCGAAAGCTTTCGGTGCGAAAGGTCCCGTTTATCAGAACGAAGACGGTAAAATAGAACCCGTTATCTCAGCCGGCGGAATTAAGCTTATGTCTTTAAATCTTATGATGGAGGACGAAACTCAGCCGGTTGCGTGGAGAGGTCCCGTTATATCCGGTGTTGTCAGTCAGTATTGGACCGACGTTGCGTGGGGAGATGTCGACTATATGTTCGTGGACATGCCTCCGGGAATGGGTGACGTTCCTCTTACTGTATTTCAGTCGCTTCCTCTTGACGGCATAATAGTCGTTACGACACCGCAGGAGCTTGCTGCCGTAATAGTTGAAAAAGCGGTTCACCTTGCAAGCCTTCTCGATGTTCCGGTTCTCGGAGTTGTTGAGAATATGTCTTATACGGTATGTCCGTGCTGTAATGAGAAAATCTATATCTTCGGTCAGAGTCATGCAGAAAGGATAACTGCGGATTTCGGCGTTCCGCTTCTTTGCGAAATGCCTGTTGATCCTTATCTCGCAAAGCTTGTCGATGACGGCAAAATCGAGGAACTTGACGAAAAGTATTCTGCGGTTTTGACGGAAAGTTTTCCTTTTGATGCTTTGAAATAATATAAAAAACGGTGCCTTTTCGAGGCACTGTTTTTTTGTCTTTTTGCAGGCTGTATTTTAAAAAATTTAATATATGACATTATCAAAATTATTGTATTCGCTTAAAATATATGGTATTATATAAATGTAACAAACTTTTATTATGAAAGGCATGATATT
>CAYXMB010000252.1:0-1740 GCA_964466085.1 uncultured Ruminococcus sp. | reverse complement strand
TATAAGTTTAATGTGCTCGACTAAATTCGAAATTCGGATTTCGACGTTATCGTCGTTCTCGTTTGAAATTACGTCGTCACACGCATTTTCGAATTCTTCTGCAGAGGGTTGTGCGCAAAGTCTTTTTTTCGCATCGGCCTCGGATATATTATCTCTTTCGATTATTCTTTTAACAGAAGTTTCGCTGTCGGCAATAACCGCTACGGTGTAATCGCAAAGTTCTTTGCATTTTGAAAAAGGAAGAAGCGCCGCATCGATCACTGCGTATTTTCCGTAAAAGCGGGAAATGTTTCTTTCGATTTCTTCGGAGATAAAAGAATGCGTCAGGCCGTTCAGAATTTCGAGTTTATCTTTATTCGAGAAAACTTCCGCAGCAAGTGCTTTTCTGTCAAGCGTTCCGTCATCGCCGATAAACCGTGTTCCGAGTTTTTTTGCGATTTCAAGACAGCATACGGAAGGGTTTGAGCCGACAGGTTCCAAAAGCTTATGGTAAACTTCGTCGGCATCAATGTAAAGTGCACCGAGTTTTTTTGCGATTTTTTCCGAAACAAAGGATTTTCCGCTTCCGCTTCTTCCGCAAATTCCGACGGTAAATACTTTATCCGACATAAAGAGGTACTCCTTTTTCGGCGGATTCGGTCGAAATTTCGAGGATTTTCTGAACTTTCGCCCCATCCTTGAAAGATGGAGTCGAGGGTTTGTTCAAGCTTGCGTTCGAAAGAAAATTATACATTGAACCTATATGGCCTCTGAGCCATCCGACAGGCGCTTTAATTCCCGGAAATCCCGTTGCGGGTGCATTGTATCTGCCGACACACTCAATACGTGTTACACCCATTGTAAGAGGCTCGGAGGTGCCGTTGTAATAATAGAGCCAGTTGGGTTCCATAAGACTGAATTTAAGATAACCTTGCGTGCCGTATATTTCAAAAGAAAAATCATCGTTTGTTCCGTTGAAAATTTTACCGACCGTAATATTACCCTCCGCATTGTTTTCAAGAGTTGCCGAAACGTAAAAAGCTTCATCGGCGTTGGTTTTCCAATTTTCTTCGCCGTCAAACGAAGTTCTTCTGTCGAAAACGATTTGAGACCTTCCGTAGACTTTAACGGGAGTACCGCAAAGGTAAAGCATGAGGTCGACGGCATGGCTTCCCAAATCGAAAAGCGAGCCGCCGCCGCAAATGCGGCTGTCCTGTTTCCAGCCCGTTTTGGACCTATCAAGCGCACTGCTGTGAAGAAATTTTATATCAAACGAAACAATGTTTCCGATTTTACCCGACGAGACGATCTCTTTCGCTCTTATTACAGGTAAAAGAAATCTCGTGTTGAAAACAATGCCGTTTGTAATTCCCGATTTATCTGCCGAATCGGCAATTTTTATCGCATCTTCGTAAGTTACGGCAAGAGGCTTTTCGCAATAGATGCTTTTACCCGCTTTAATCGCTTTTTCAAGCTGTGCGACATGAAAAATATTCGGAGTGCAGATATCGACAACATCTACGTCGTCAGATTCAATAAGCTCTTCGAAGCTTCGGAAAGCTTTGCCTATCGGGTACGTTTCGGCGTACTTTGAGGAACTTTCGGGAGTTGATGCGCAAATCCCAGCAACATACGGGTCAAAATTGTCGAGATCGTAAAAATATTTAAGAGAACCGACGGAATAGGCATGTACCTTCCCCATATTGCCGAACCCGACGATTCCGACTCCGATTTTTCTTTTCATGATACCACCGCTCGCAT
>CAYXMB010000251.1:0-1785 GCA_964466085.1 uncultured Ruminococcus sp. | reverse complement strand
CGATTTGAGCAAAAAAACGTATATTCCTACCGCTTGCGCCCGACCGACAATACAATTCATTACGTTTCATACAGAAGATTTTATAACGAGGTCAAAGCCATTGCCACAAACGCTTTGAACAAGGGACTTTCGGGCAAACACGTAGCTCTTGTGGGTAAGCTTTCGTATCAGTGGATAAGAGTATATTTTTCCATGATTTCGGCAGGAGCGGTACTTGTTCCGCTTGATCCCGACTGGCACGACGAAGATCTTGCCGCCACAATAGCGAAAGCGGAATGTCATACCGTTTTCTTTTCGGAAAGCGTGAGAAAAAAGATGGAAACCGTTTCCAGAATAGCAAACGTTTCGGAGTTTTATTCCATTGACGGTGAAGGGGAAGATACCATTTCGGCGTTCAGAAAAGCCGGAACGGAGCTTTTGCTTTGCGGAGACACCTCTTTCGATGAGTATGATCCCGACCCCGATGCGCTTTGCGAACTTGTCTTCACGTCGGGAACGACGGGCAAGGGGAAGGGTGTAATGCTCAGTCAAAAGTGCATACTCAGCGACTTGCACGGAGCTTTTTCGATTTTAACTATAGGTCAAAAAACTCTTGCCGTTCTTCCTCCGCACCACACATACGGGTCGACGATAGCACTTCTTTCGCCCTATTGCAACGGTTCGGAAACTTATATCACAAGCGGAATGAGATATATGCTCAAAGAGCTTGCCGAACAGAAACCCGAATTTTTGATTTTGGTTCCTTTGTATCTTGAAACTTTTTACCGCAGAGTCCGTTCGGGCATTGAAAAAGAAGGAAAAAAAGAGCTTGTCGACGGCATGGTGAAAGTTACGGGCGCTCTTTCGAAATTCGGCATTAACGTAAGCAATAAATTATATGCGAAAACGGTTCTTTCCGCATTCGGCGGAAAACTCAAGATGGTTGTGTGCGGTGGCGCACCCCTCAGCGAAGATATTGCCGAATATTTTGAAAAATTCGGTATCAGAGTTTTAAACGGCTACGGAATTACCGAGTGCTCACCGCTTATTTCGGCGAACCGACTTGAATATTCCGTGAAATATTCCGCAGGAGTTCCGATTCCAGAAGTCGAAATTTTAATCGACAATCCCAATGAAAACGGCGAAGGCGAAATCTGCGTCAAAGGTTCCAACGTTATGCTCGGATATTACAAGGATGAGGATGCAACGTCGGCGGCAATCGATTCAAACGGCTTTTTCCATACGGGAGACATCGGAAAAGTTGAAAATGATGTCGTATACGTTACGGGACGTGTTAAAAATCTGATTATTCTTTCCAACGGCAAAAACGTTTATCCCGAAGAAATCGAAAGCGAGCTTATGGCTTTACCCGGAGTTTCCGAAGTTGTCGTTTATGAGGGAGTAAGTCACGAGAAAGGGAAGTCAAATGCGATTGTTGCGGAAATTTATCCCGACAAGAGCTACTTTGAGATAAATCCCGTCGACAATATTTACGGTTATTTCACGGAAAAGATTACGGAATATAACCGGAAAGCCGTTCCTTACAAAAAGGTTGAAAAAATCAAAATAAGAAGCGAAGAATTTCCGAAGAACACTCTACGGAAAATCATGAGATTCAAAATCGATAAATCCATAGACTGAAAATCCACAGACTGAAAAAGACCGCAGAACAAAACTGCGGTTTTTTTGCGTTATGCCGTATCGGAATATAAGAAATGCCGACCTTGCGAAAACCGAAGGTCGGCGTATTTTTTAGTGTGCTCGGCATGCATTATTACTCGGTGGTGAAAGTCCACTACAGACTTG
>CAYXMB010000250.1:0-1795 GCA_964466085.1 uncultured Ruminococcus sp. | reverse complement strand
AATTTCGCTTTTTTTCTTGCGAGAAAATACTTTTGATTTCCCGCAAGACGTGCCATTTCGTGTACAAGCGGAATGCCCTTCGATTCCGCCGTAATCATGTAATCGTATTCCGGTGCTTTCGAAAGGAGCTCTTCGGCACATGCCGTTGTCAGTTCGGGGTCTCCGAAAATGACGAACGCTCCGATATAAAGTTCTTCGTTAAGCGGACAAAGAGGCAAAGCACGCTCACAACCCGCAATGTTCATTTTATATTCCATAAGTATCCTCCCGTAGATAGTAACGGTTGAGCCGTCAGCTGCGAAGTACTATGCCGAATTTTTCGGAAAGCGCTTTCATTATTTTTCCGGATGCGTTTTCGGCTTCTTCGTCGTTAAGCGTATGGTCGGAGCTGCGGAGCATTACCGAAAACGCAACGCTCTTTTTGTTTTCGCCGACCTGCGGACCTCTGTAAATATCGAAAAGCTCGACACTCTCAACATATTTGCCGCCTGCATCTTTCATTACACGGGCAATTTTCCCGACTTCGAGAGTTTCTTCGCAAACGAAAGCAAAATCTCTTTCGACTGCCGGATACTTCGGAAGCGGTTTGTACTGTCTCTCGGTGCTTCTGAGCTTCACCATTACGTCAAAATTAAGCTCAGCCGCCATAACGGGCATTTGGAAACCGTAATTGTCGCAAACCGACGGGTGAATTTCGCCGAAAACGCCGAGATTTTCTCCGTCCTTTGTGAGAACGGCGCATCTTCCGGGATGAAAAGCTTTGTTATCGCCGCATGCGGTATACTCAACTCCGAATATTCCGCTTGCATTCATTAAAGCTTCGATATACCCTTTCATCTTATAGAAAAGAGCTCCGTCCTTGTTACCGTCTTCGTAAAAACCTATGGTCAGACGCTTCGGCTCGTAAGGAAGTTTCTTGCCTTCTTCGGGAAGGTATACGGTTGCCATTTCGTAAAGACGAACGTTCTTGTTTTTAACGCTGTTGTTATACGAAAGCACTTCAAGCATCGAAGGGAGAGCAGTAGTTCTCATTATCGACGTATCCTCACCGAGAGGATTCGAAATGACAACACAGGTGCGACGGGGATCATCCTCCGCCATTCCTATTTTATCGTAATATTTCGGACTTATAAACGAAAACGTTTCGATTTCATACATTCCCATTCCGACAAGAGCCGATTTTATATCCTGCTCGTACTGCTGATGCGGTTTTCTTCCGCCGGATACGGCTGCCGCTTTGAAAGCCGTCGATTCGATTTTGTTATATCCGTAAATTCTGACGACCTCTTCCGCAATATCCGCCATTTCCTTAACATCGGAACGGAAGGAGGGAACGGTTATAACGTCACCGTCAACTTTAAATTCGAGTTTTTCAAGAGTTTCAACCATGAATTCGCGGGAGAGCTCAACTCCGAGAAACTTATTGATTCTGTCGGTTTCAAGCGAAATCTTCGTGGGTTCCGTTTTGCCGGGATATTCGTCGATTATTCCGTCGACAACGTCGCCGGCACCGAGAAGCTGAACAAGTTCGCAAGCACGCATAAGAGCGGGATAGGTGTTTTCGGCATCAAGTCCCTTTTCAAAGCGTGCCGAAGATTCGGTTCTCATTCCGAGTTTTTTACCCGATATACGAACATTTCCGCCCTTGAAGTTTGCGCTTTCGAAAACGACGAGTTTCGTTTCGTCGGTTATTTCGCTGTTGGCACCGCCCATGACTCCCGCAAGAGCTACGGCTTTTTTTTCGTCGGATATAACCAACATGGAACTGTCGAGAACGTGGTCTTTATCGTCAAGC
>CAYXMB010000249.1:0-1799 GCA_964466085.1 uncultured Ruminococcus sp. | reverse complement strand
GGTGTAGAGGCTGCCGAAACAGAAGCGGAAGCTATACTTAAATCCGCAAAAGAAAAAGCGGAACAAATTATTTCCGATGCAAAGGCACAGGCAGATAAAATTTTGCTTAATGCCAAAGCCGAGAATGACCGAATGGTGAAGTCAAGCGAGGACGCTATTCGTCAGGCAGGTCGTAATCTACTGATTTCTTTCAGAGAAAGCGTTTCAAGAGAGCTTGAAACTATCGTGGGCGAAAAAGTTTCCTCAGTATATTCATCAGATGCATTCGCAGAGCTGATTATCAAAGTTGTCGAGAACTGGGCAAATATGCCCGATGCGGAAGATATCGCAGTGGTTTTAAATACTCAAGATCTCAACAAAATAGAAGAAATCTTACTGTCGGCTCTCAAAGAAAAAATGCTGAAAGGCATCACTCTGAAAGAAAATGATAATTTCGACGGCGGTTTCCGCATTGCCGTAAATAACGGCAGTGCATATTACGATTATTCGGCAGAAGCGGTTGTGGACATGCTTTCAAATTATCTCAGCCCTAAAGTTACCGAACTTTTGAAAGAAGCGAAGTAATAACTATGGCCGAATATTATTTGATTTCGCAGTTGCCGTCTTTGGATGGGATAAACGAAAACACTCCGCTCCCCATTTCCGAAGAACGATTTACAGAACTTTGCAATCGCTTTTTAGGAAAAAAGTCGCAAGAAGCTATAAAAAAACTCACTTTATCTCCTCCTAAAAATTTTGTGAGTTCGGGTTCCGCATTAATTGATAAGTTTAACGAAAGCGAACGGAATTTACGCTTTGCACTCGGTAAAGTTCGGGCAGAGAAAATGAATAAACCGTTTTATACGGAAAACAGAATTTTGCCTACGGAATATATCAAAGCGGCAAGCACTGCAATAGAAACGGAAAATCCGATGGAAGCGGAAAAATATCTGAACCGTTACCGTTTGGAAATCTTAGAAACACTAAGACCTACGGATAACTTTTCGGAGGATTATATATTCTATTACGGACTCAAGTTGAAACTGATTCTCCGCATAAGACAGTTCGATACAAAAACAGGAGAAGAATCATACAGAAATATTTACAACTCCATTTTAAACGGAGATTAGGTTGGAGGCAAAACAATGACCGAGAATAAAGGAAAGGTAGTTAGCATAAACGGAAACTTGGTGTCGGTGGAATTTGACGGCAATGTTTCCATGAACGAAATATGCTATGTTTTTGTGGGTGATACCGCCCTAAAAAGCGAGGTTATCCGTATAAAAGGAAATATCGCGCAAATACAGGTTTACGAAATGACCGTCGGCATTAAATGCGGAGATAATGTGGAATTTACGGGAGATATGCTGTCCGCAGATCTCGGTCCCGGATTGCTCGGTCAAATCTATGACGGATTGCAGAATCCGCTTCCTGTTTTAGCGGCGAAAGCAGGGTGGTTTTTGGAAAGAGGAATATACGCAGACGGGCTTAACACCGAAAAGAAATGGGAGTTTACACCGTTAGCTCATGTCGGCGATATTGTTCGTGCGGGCGAATACATCGGAACCGTTCCCGAAGGCACGTTTACACATAAAATTTTTGTTCCCTTTTATCTGATTGGAAACTATACGGTAAAATCCATTGTCGAAAAGGGAGAGTATACCGTTAAGGAAACGATTGCGCTTTTATCCGATGAACGAGGTCGTGAGGTACCCGTATCTATGTCTTTTAAGTGGCCTGTTAAACGTGCGGTTAAATGTTACAGCGAGAGATTGGCGCCTGTTGAAACTATGGAAACCAAAGTGCGACTTATCGACTCT
>CAYXMB010000248.1:0-1802 GCA_964466085.1 uncultured Ruminococcus sp. | reverse complement strand
AACGCCCTTTCTGCCTCTTTCGGGTTCTCTTTCGAAATAAAATTCTCCGCCGGTGCCGTTTTTCCCGTTTTCTTTCATTATATTAATCTCCGATTTATTTTGTCGCCTCGTCTTTGATAAGAACGCCGTTTACAAGATAACGGTACGTATTATTTGCCATGCAAGTGCTCAAAACAACAAGCTTATCGTCAGTAGACAGAGTTACGCCTTCCCTCACGTTCATCGGTATGGTAACCGGATTCAGAACGTGTTCGAAATATTCCTCTCTCACTTTTTCATCGTCGAAATCAAAAGAATTCATGATGTGACGGTTATCGTATTTGTATGCCGAAACCACCCTGTAAGTCAGAATGTGACCCGGCGTGTAAATATAGAAAAATTCGTTTTCCGCAAAAAAATTCTCATCTTCGAAATTGTGAAGTGTGGCAAACATGGAACCGTCTTCACTCATATTATGCCCGTAAATGACCGTCACCGGGTCTTCAAAATCCTTTTTGTTGAGTGACTGAGTGAAAATTACGCCCGGAATATAGTACGACTTATCGATATTTCTTCTCAGATAATACAAATCGTCCTCTCTGCTTTGAAGAATCGGATAATCGACGTTGGTATTCGGTATTTTTATCCATGCGTAAATCTCGTCATTAAGCTCCATTTGCTTCGAAAAATCTATCGGGTTTTCGGGAAGTTCAACTTCCGCTTCGGTATCGGGGCCGACGGAAGATTCGGATGTCTCCGTATTTCCCGTATCAACGGTATTTTCCGTATCGCCGTCCGACGTATATCGAGGCTGAATAAATCCCTTGAAATAAATAAGCGCCGTCGCAAGAAGCGCTATGAATATTAACACCGCAACTATAAATACCGCAAGACGTTCGCTTTTTTTCTTGTCTTTCATTTTGCACCGCCGAAAAGAGAAATTTGTTCAGTAAAACCCCGCTCCCTTCCCCGTACAAGAGGGATAGGAGCGGGGTTCTTTGCTTAATTTCAAAGACTCAATTATGCTTCAAAATATTTTTTGCCCGTGTAAGCAACGGCTCCTGCTGCCGCAAATACGGCAACTGCCATAATTACAGCTACGGTGATATTGCCGTAACCTGTTTCGGGCGATGTTGCGCCGGGATCTTTCGATGCTCCGCCCTCACCGTTGAATACAGCGGTGAAAACAAGGTCGCTGAAAGCACGGACTTCGATAGTATCGGAGTTTGCATCTCCCGAAACCCATTCGAAATCGCCTGTGAAAGTCCAACCGCCGAATGTGTAACCGTCATCGGCTTTAGCCTTGATTACGGTTGTTTCGCCCGATACAACGGTAACTTTACCCGTCGCAGCCGTGCCGCCTTTATCGTCTTTGACTTTAACGGCTACGCTGTAAAAATCGCTACCCGACGGGCTTTTGAATTCGTCTGCCGCAAAAGCAACGGACGAAATGCTTATCATCATGATAGCAACAAGTGCAAGTGCAATGATTTTTTTCATTTTCATACCTCTTGATTCACTTTAAAGTAGTTAACTATATAATATCACGGCAAAGCGAATTTGTCAATAGTTTTTTTACGCTCTGAGAGCTTCCTCTACGGCAACCGCACATGCAACGGTCATACCGACCATCGGGTTGTTGCCCGCACCGATAAGTCCCATCATTTCAACGTGAGCGGGAACGGACGACGAACCTGCGAACTGAGCGTCGCCGTGCATACGTCCCATAGAGTCCGTAAGGCCGTAAGATGCGGGGCCTGCCGCCATGTTGTCGGGGTGAAGCGTTCTTCCCGTACCGCCACCGGAAGCAACGGAGAAGTATT
>CAYXMB010000247.1:0-1805 GCA_964466085.1 uncultured Ruminococcus sp. | reverse complement strand
ATAATCTCCGTCTCCCGCACTTATCGTTTTTTTGTCAAGGGAAAAGATTTTTTCAAAATAAGCGGCGTATTCCTTGCCGTCCTGCTCCGTGAAACTCAAAACATCGCCGACGGCGGCTCCGCGAAGCGTTCCCGTGCGCCCGAATTCGTCCTTTGCGGCTTTGTTGTACCAGATGATTTTGCCCTGAAGCGGTTCGGCGATAATAGCCGGATAGGACACCGACGACATAGAAGACAGCATTATTTCTCCGAGAAGGGGATGCAGAGCCGATTCTTTCGTTTCAAGGTCGATTTTCGGTTTCAATATAATCGTTATAACCGTTACGGAAATCAGGTAAAAAACGCCGAGCCAAATTGCAACATTCAGCCTGTCAAGCTGTGTTGTTTCGGTAATTACGGCGTATGCCGCAAAGACGAGAAGCGCAACCGCAGAGGGCACGATAACGCCGACCAGCCCGTGCGCTCCCGCTTTGAATTTTTCTTTTCCTGTCATAATGAGACCACCTTTCGAAAGGCAGATTTTATATTATAAGCCGTCGTTTTTCCTTGAGATACGGTTTGCCAAAGCTTCGTTGATGACCGCAAAAGCACCGTATGAGCTTATCATAACCACTCCGAAAAGAGGATTTGCAAATGAAGATAAGACAATCAGAGCCAACGATATTACGGCATGGCGTTTTCCGGGCAACATTTTGTTGTCGGGAGCCTTTTTAAACACTCTCACAAACGAAATAATTCCGTATATCGCAAGAGGGACAATAAGAAGAGAGCATACATTGATGAACACGCACGATATAAACTCACAGTCCTCCCCAAACGAGAACAAAAGAGCGGCAAAGCCCGAAATTACGAACGCAACGGCTGACGAAACGCTTATCGAACAGTCGCTCCCGTTTTTAAAGTAATACTTATTGCGATTGCGAATTTTCAAAAGAAGCCGTCCCGTCGCATAGGATACCGTTGCCAAAATCTCGGATGAAATAAATATGCATGCCGGCAGAAAAATCAACATTTGTTTAAAAAGAGAAACGATTTCGTCCTCGCTCAAAGAAAAATCAAGGTCGTTTGCTTCTTTTACGGCTTCGAAAGCCTTAAGAACGGCTTCGACAACAACGGGTTTTATTTCGGAAATAAAAGTACGAAAGCCGTCGATCACCGAACCGTACTTATCGTAAATTGCCGCACATATACCGAGCGGAGAAAGCACGGCCGTCAGCACCGATACGGTACCGATACACGTAAAAACTTTTTTCTTTTTCGATATGCAAAATGCGAGAGTTGCACCGATAATAACAGGTGAGAGCGCCGACGTTATATTTGTCGCCGTCGTGTCCGAAAGAAGAAAAAGTATACCGAGAGAAAAAGCCGTCGGTATAAGAGATGTCCATTTGTTCTTCGACGCAAGAAACAAAAGTGCGTATACGGCGGCGGCAAGAGATACAAAGAGAAACGTTCCGCTTGACAGCACCGCAAGCAAAATCGCAAGGATATAAAGCCCCAACGTCTCTTTTAACTTGAGTGGGGTAAACTCTTCTTCAGTGAAATTTCGGCGGTTTGTAATATTATTCACCGCTTCCCTCCTTGCTTCTCATGTCGAAAATCCAAAGAACGAAAGTCCGATATCCGGCATAAAATTTTTCTATGATATAGTATAACAGAAATAGTTTGGATTGTAAACAGTTTATATTTAAATATTTTTACTCTTTTCCCGAAAAAGAGGTTGCAAGGTTTGCCGACGTGGGATATAATAAGTATAACAAATGCCCCGTCGCAGCATTGACGGCTTCGCAAAAATGCCCTTGCAAG
>CAYXMB010000246.1:0-1813 GCA_964466085.1 uncultured Ruminococcus sp. | reverse complement strand
TTCGGAAACGCCGAGTTTTTGAACTTTATCGATACGATAAAAGGCGACGTTCATTTCGTTTACGGAGAAACGGTAACGGCAAACGGAGAACCCGTTCCGACGTCGGTTGAGACCGCCGTTAAAAGCACGGTTTCGGATGCCGGAAAAGGAATCGGAGAGCTCAATGAAAAAGGTGAGCATATAATCGACCTCAAAGGAATGTCGGTAGGCACTCACTATACTGTAAACTTACTTCTCGGTTGCAGAGTCGGTTTTGAAAATCCTATGCTCACGACTCCGAAATCCTCCCTTGACGCATTCGGCAGAGGTGCTTTCAGAGCAGGTGCCGATACGCAGGTTCTCGCTTCACGTTTCGTTCTTACCCCCGAAGAGGCGGGCGAACCCGTCAACCGTCAATTCTATCTTATAGAAAACAACAAGCAAATATTCTACAGTGCCAACGTTCATGACAACGTAAAAAGCGCCCGTTGCATTCACAAGCCGAACCATTCGGTAATCGAATACGAAACCGAATGCGGTCTTAAAATTACCCGTACCATATTTATTCTTCCTCAGTACGAGGGAATGGCGGAAGCGGTTGAAGCTCAAAAGGTAACCGTCGAAAACCTCACGGACTGCGACAGAAACATAAAAATCGTTATGACGGGAATGTTCGGCATTATGCCTCCCGACGCTCTTTCAAACGATATCATTTACGTTTCGATTATTCACGAATCCGAATCTTTCGGCGAAAACGGCAAAATCATCGCTTTGTCGCCTCACATGCGTCCCGCATATGCCAAATCCAAAAGGCGTTTCTCCGCACTTTTCGCAAACGGCGAGGGCATGGACGAGTATTGCGTAAGTTACACCGACTTTATCGGTAACGGTACTCTCGAATACCCCGCAAACGTTGCCAAACTCACAAGCCATCCGGCAAGAAAGGCGGCTCCTTTCTTCGCTATGGGTAAAATGCTCGATATAAAAGCGAAAAGCAGCGTAAACGTAAACGAGTTTGTCGGATTTACATCGGACGATAACGACAGCCGAGCAAAGCTTGACGAAAATCTCAAAGTGCTCAGAGAAAAGTTTTCGACTCCGGAGAGCCTTGATGCGGCACTTTGCGACGTTAAGAAATTCTACAGCGAATATTCGTCGTATCTGTCGGTTGAAACGGGAAACCGTGACCTTGACGCATACATAAATCATAACCTTCCTTTCCAGGTTTTATATCAGTCCTTCCTCTCACGTTCCTTCGCATGGACGCAAAAATCTTTCCGTCAGATAGGATTTCGTGAAATACAGGATATGTATCCGTCTCTTTACTATCTTACCGCAATGGGCAATGCAAAACTCGCAAAGCACATGATAAGCCAATGGGTGAGAAATGTTTACGAATACGGCTATGCGAACCACAACTTCTATTGGCAGGGCAACGGTGCCGGAGACTGCTCCGACGACCAGCTTTGGCTTATTCAGGCGGTTTACAGATATGTATGTCACACCGGCGACAAAGAATTCCTGAATGAAGAATATCCCATAGCGGGCTCCGACAAAAAGAGAAGCGTTTTCGATACGATGTGGGCGGCTGTCGAATACAGTGCGAAAATCTCGGTGGGAAAACACGGTTTACCTCTCCTTGACCACGCCGACTGGAACGACTGCCTCAAGCTTGACGAGGACAGCATAAGCGCTCCTTACAAATTCGAACTTTACAAGAAACAGCTTAAAGAGAAGGGACAGGAGTGGGGTGTGCCTTTCGAAAATCACTTCTGCGAAAGCGTAATGAACGCATTCCTTCTCAAAGTTGCCGAAGACAACCTCAGAGAGCTTG
>CAYXMB010000245.1:0-1818 GCA_964466085.1 uncultured Ruminococcus sp. | reverse complement strand
CCAGAGATGAAAAAAAGCAGGACGATATGCGTCACGAATTTCAGGCAAAAATGCCCGAGGCTTCCGAAAAAATTAAATTTTATATCGGTGATGTAAGAGATGCGGCTTCGGTTAAAAACGCCATGCACGGGGTGGATTACATTTTTCATGCCGCAGCTTTAAAGCAGGTTCCGTCTTGCGAATTTTTTCCGATTGAAGCGGTCAGAACCAACATTCTGGGAACCGAAAATGTTTTGAATGCCGCAATAGAGGCAGGGGTTGAAAATATTGTCTGCCTTTCCACCGATAAAGCCGCATATCCGGTTAATGCAATGGGAACCAGTAAGGCTATGATGGAAAAGGTTATTGTGGCAAAATCCAGAACCGTGGCACCCGAAAAAACAAAAATTTGCTGTACCCGTTACGGAAATGTTATGTGTTCTCGCGGTTCTGTAATTCCTCTTTGGATTGAACAGATAAAGGCAGGCAAGGATATTACCATTACCGAGCCTTCAATGACAAGATTTATTATGAGTTTGGACGAAGCGGTGGATTTGGTGCTTTTTGCTTTCGAAAACGGCGTTTCGGGTGATATTCTGGTTCAAAAGGCGCCGGCTTGTACAATAGAAACCCTGGCAAAGGCGGTAATCGAGTTGTTTAATCCCGATACAAAAATCAAGGTTATCGGAATTCGTCACGGCGAAAAAATGTACGAAACACTTCTTACAAACGAGGAATGCGCAAACGCTTCGGATATGGGAAATTTTTATCGCGTTCCCTGTGACAACAGAGGTCTTAATTACGATAAATATTTTAAAGACGGTGATATTAAGCGCAATCACCTTACGGAGTTCAATTCCAATAATACCGAGCTGCTCAGCGTCGAGCAGGTGAAAGAAAAACTTCTTTCTTTGGAATATATCAGAAACGAACTTGCGGAAATAAAGTAGAAAACATATTGCCAAAATATTTAAAATTCGGGAGAGTTAATATGCTTTGTGAAGAAAAATTTGTCCGAATATACGGAAAAGAGCCGACGGGAATTGCCTTTTGTCCTTACAGAATTTGCCCGATAGGTGCGCACAGCGACCATCAGTACGGAAAGATAACGGGTCTCGCCGTCGACAAGGGAATACACATTGCTTTCGCACCAAAGCATAACGGAATTATCGAAGTCAGGTCTTTACAGTTTGAAAAGCGCGCCCAATTTCATATTGTCGATGTGCCGAAAAACAAGGAAAACGACTGGGCGGATTATCTCAGAGGTGCCACCATTGCGCTTTCGAAAAGAAGAAAATTAGAGGTCGGTATGTCGGCGGTTATCGAGGGCAGTTTGCCTATAGGCGGACTTTCCTCCTCGGCGGCGGTAATAATAGCTTTTTTGTCGGCGCTTTGCAGAGTTAACAATATTACTCTGGAGCCGAATGAAATGATTTTTACCGCTTTGGAGGCGGAAAACAAATATGTCGGTGTTTCCTGCGGAAAGCTGGATCAGTCTTGCGAGGTATATTCCAAAAAAGACCATCTTTTGTATTTGGATACCAGAGATGATTCTTTTGAGCTTATTCCGAAAAATCCCGTAATGAAGCCCTATAAAATAGCCGTGTTTTTCAGCGGAATCGAGAGAACCTTGGCAGGAAGCAAATTCAATATGCGCGTAGATGAGTGTCGCAGTGCGGCTTATGCGCTTAAGGCCTTTTCCGGCATGGAATACGGCAAGTTTGAAGACACTTCTTTAAGGGATGTTCCCAAAGAGATTTTCGAGCGCTATAAGGATAAACTTCCTCAAAGCTGGAAAAAGAGAGCAGAGCATTGGTTTAGCGAATATGAACGGGTTGA
>CAYXMB010000244.1:0-1840 GCA_964466085.1 uncultured Ruminococcus sp. | reverse complement strand
GGCATCAGCTTATCGATTTGTTCTTTAAGCCCGATCAAACGGGAAATAACGGACTTACGGTGGTTAATCCCGACGGTGAAGGCGATATCGAACTTACCGACACGAAATCGGAAAACGTTTATAATTTCTTTATTGTCGGACACGACAGAGCGGCAAATCTTGCCGATGTTACAATGCTTGTAAGTTTTAACACTTATGAATGTACCGCAAGTATAATGCAACTTCCGCGTGACACTTACGTAAGTTACGACGATTATTGGTATCACAAAATCAACGGCGTTTATTCTTACTATCTGCAATGCGAAAGAGCGGACGAAAAGTATAACGACGAAAAATATGCCGATATGACGGCGGACGAGCTTCTTTACGAGCAGGAGTACAACGCTATTGCGAATTATGCGGCGTTCGTTGAGAAAAACCTTTGCGTTAAAATTCATTATTTCGGAATAATGGACCTCGACCAATTCGCAAATATAGTAGATGCACTCGGCGGAGTCGATATGTACGTTCCGTTCGAAATGCATTATTACGACCCTACGGCGGACTTTACGATAAACTTGAGCGAAGGTCAGCAAACGCTTGACGGTAAAATGTCGGAACAGTTTGTAAGATACAGAGCCACCTATGCTCAGGGGGACATCGGACGAGGCAACGTTCAGAAACTCTTTATGGCGGCACTTTTCAAAACCGTTCAAAGCAAGCTCGGAATTATGAATATCAATGATGTTTGTACGATAATTATCGACAATCTCGTTACGAATCTCAAGCCGACCGACCTTGTGTTCTTCGCAAGCAAGGCAAATACCGTAAAACTTGAATACGTTAAATTCATGACTTTGCCCGGCGGTTCTTTCTCCGGTGCCGACGACGGACTTTCGTATTATTCTCTCAACAGAGAAGCGGCAATTGAGTATATCAACAATCACTTTAACGTATATACAACGCCGATAACCGACGATATCTTTGACCCGGATAACGTATTTTTCAATACGTCTTACGTTTATTCTTTGCCTGCCGATCAAATCGACAATACTCAATACGATGCCGAGTCTCTGACAGACGGCTCTCAGCAACCGTCAACCTGATATTTAAAAAAGGTATTACAATGGAAATGACAGAAAATATTTTTACAACGGAAACAAATCTCAAAAAAGGCGCAACGCCAAAGGAAACGGCTGAATTTGCGGTTTCGGTTCTCGATTCCAAAAAAGCGCGCGACATAAAATTGCTGTGTGTCGAAAAGCAAACGGTGATTGCGGATTACTTCGTTATATGCACGGGTAATTCGATGACACAGGTAAAAAGCCTTGCGGATGAAATCGAATACAGAATGACGAGAAGCGGAATTGAACCGCATCACGTCGAGGGTGACAGAGGGACTGCGTGGATATTGCTTGACTACGGCTCCGTCATCATTCACATTTTCGGCAGAGACGCAAGAGCTACGTATAATCTTGAAAAACTCTACGACGGAACAGTCGAAGAAGACATATCGTCACTTATAGGCGAAGATTGATTGTTGAGGCTATTATGAAATACGATTTTAAAGCTACAGAAGAAAAATGGCAAAAAAAGTGGGATGAAGCGGGAGTCTTTCATGCGCAGGACAATACCGACAAGCCCAAATTTTACGCTCTTGTCGAATTTCCCTATCCGAGCGGTGCGGGAATGCACGTCGGGCATATAAAGGCTTATTCCGGCCTTGAAGTTGTATCGAGAAAAAGAAGAAAAGAAGGATACAACGTTCTTTTTCCGATAGGATTTGACGCTTTCGGACTTCCGACGGAAAATTACGCCGTAAAAACGGGAATTCATCCGAGACAGGTAACGGACAATAACA
>CAYXMB010000243.1:0-1864 GCA_964466085.1 uncultured Ruminococcus sp. | reverse complement strand
TCAGTACATACGAAAAGCGAAATTTAAGACAAAAAATAAATCGAGTGCCCTCATCCAACTCTCAGGTTGGTTAAGAACACTCGATGTGGCTGGGATAGCAGGGTTCGAACCTACGATACAAGAGTCAAAGTCTTGGGTGTTACCACTACACTATATCCCATCGTTCAAAGCAGAGTAATTATATCATAATAAAACCGATAAGTCAAGATTTTTGGGAAAATGAATTTTAAAAAGTGAATTTTATTGAATTTTTCCGCCGAATTCCGCTTATAATGCACCGTTGTATTTATTTTAAAAATTTACTTTTCGAAAAGGAGCGGCAAAAATTACAGCTGATACTTGATATGAAGAAATAAATGTGATAAAATAATGACAGCAATTATTTTAATACAATAAAGCGAGGATTATGTATGAAATTCGGAACGTTATATGCTTATTGGACTCATGAATGGGTAGCCGACTATTTCGAAATTGCGGATAAATGCAAGAAAGCGGGATTCGACGTAATGGAAATCGGCGCTTCCCATCTTCTTGACATGAGTGATGCCGAAATCGAAAAGCTCAGAGACTACTGTAAAAAACTGAATCTTGAGATATCTTGCAATTTGGGACCTCCGAAAAGCAAAGATATATCTTCAAAAGACCCCGACGTAAGAGCGGCGGGAGTACAATATCTTATCGATATTCTTCACCAAATGAAGAAGCTTGAATCGAAAGTGCTTATCGGTGCGCTCTACAACTGCTGGCCGCACGATTTTATCGATGTCGACAAAGACGCTATGTGGGAACGCTCCGTTACCGAAATGAAGAAAGTTGCCGCAGTTGCCGACGAACTTGAAATCGACCTTTGCCTTGAGGTACTCAACAGATTCGAATCTCCTCTTGTAAACGATTGCGACGAGGGAATAAAATACTGCAAAGACGTGGGTCACAAGAGCTGCAAACTTTTGCTTGACACGTTCCACATGAATATCGAAGAGGACGATCTTCCCGCAGCATTCCGCAAAGCGGGCAGTCTTCTCGGTCACGTACACGTCGGAGAATCAAACAGAAAGCTTCCCGGAATGGGACACCTTCCTTGGGCTGAAATGGGAGAGGCTCTTCGTGAAATAGGCTTTGACGGATGCGTCGTTATGGAACCGTTTATGAAGATGGGCGGTGCCGTTGCTTCCGACATAAAAGTATACCGCGACCTTTCCGGAAATGCGGATGAGGAGACGATGGATAAATACATAGCCGACAGTTTGGTATTCCTCAGAAAAAATTTTGAAGGTTAAGTCCGAGAGGTAACGAAATGGCTGAAATTATAACTATGGGCGAGATAATCGTCGAAATAATGAGAGCAAACGAGGACGAACCGCTTTATTCGGCTGGAACGTTCAAAGGACCTTATCCGAGCGGAGCTCCCGCTATATTTATCGATACGGCGGCAAGACTCGGTCACAGTGCAAAAATAATAGGCGGAGTCGGCAAGGACGATTTCGGAAAGTGCCTTCTTGACAGGCTTAAGGGCGACGGCGTTGACGTTTCCGACGTTTTGGAAAACGACAGAATATCGACGGGATGCGCATTCGTTACTTATTTTGCCGACGGTTCGAGAAAATTCATTTTCCATATCGGAAACACTCCCGCAGTTCTTCCGAAAGCCCCGTCCGAAGAAAAGCTCAAAGGTGCCGAATATTTTCATATTATGGGTTGTTCTCTCATGGCAAATCTTTCGTTCGGCAGAGAGATAGTCAAAGCGATGACGGTGGCAAACGATAACGGTGCGAAAATTTCGTTTGACCCGAATATCCGTCCCGAACTTATGAAGGACCCCGAAGCTATGGAGCTTGTAAAAGCCGTGACGGACAGAATGAACGTA
>CAYXMB010000242.1:0-1880 GCA_964466085.1 uncultured Ruminococcus sp. | reverse complement strand
CCTATGGGGAGCGCCCAAGCGGCGTGCTCCCCACAGGCGGGGCGGTTTGTTTTGCATGATTTTTTACAAAAGCGAAAACCCGAAAATCAGCTTATCGTACCGGCAATATTTTTTCTGAGCTGTGAAATTTTATCTTTGAGAACCGCATTCTCGCTTTTTTCGAGATTAGGGTCGGATCTCACCGTTTCGTAAGCCGCCATTACGGCTTTCGATATGAGTTCGTGGTCAGCTCCGTCACCGAACAGAAATGCCGATGTTTCCCCGTGTTGGCGGTATCTGCCGTTTACGGCAAAGAAATCACCCGCGCCTCGAAGTTTCAAATCGGCTTCGGCAATTTCGTATCCGTCGTAAGTTTTTTTCATAACCGTCAGACGGCGACGGGCGTTTTCGTTTTCGCTGTCGGAAACGAGAATACAAAACGATTTTCTGTCACTGCGTCCTACTCTGCCTCGCAATTGATGAAGTTGTGAAAGTCCGAAGCGTTCCGCATTTTCGACTATCATTAAAGTTGCCTTCGGAACGTTTACACCCACTTCTATAACGGTAGTGGAAACAAGCACATCGAGTTCCCCTTCTGAGAATTCTTTCATCACGGCATTTTTTTGTGACGATTTCATTTTGCCGTTAATCATTCCGATTTTCAAATCGGGAAGTCTGAGCGACAGCTCTCTTGCAAATTCAACCGTCGATTTAAGCTCGGATTTATTTTCCTCTTCCCTGCTGTAAACGATATAATTCGCCATTTCTTCGGGGTCGGATTCGGCTGCCGTTTGCTTTTTTCCGTTTTTTGCGCCTGTTTCCTCAACTACAGGGCACACTATATAGGTTTTGTTACCCGCTTTGGCATGAGTTCTTATAAACCTGTTAATGCGCTCACGGTAGCGTTCATCGACAACATACGTATCGACCTTTTGGCGTCCGGGTGGCATTTCGTCGATTCTCGATATATCAAGGTCTCCGTAGTACACAAGCGACATTGTTCTCGGTATAGGTGTTGCACTCATTACAAGCGTATGCACTCCTTCCGATTTCTCGGTCAAAACCGCTCTTTGCATTACGCCGAAGCGGTGCTGTTCATCGGTGATGACAAGGCCGAGATTCGAAAAAGATACATTATCGCTTAAAAGCGCATGGGTTCCGACTACAATATCAATTTGCCCTGTCAAATCCTTTTTCTTGCCGGACAGTACCTCCAGAATACGTTTCTTTTCCGATGCCGAAGTTGAGCCGGTAAGAAGCTCCACGTTTATTCCGAAATGAGCAAAGAAAGGCTTGAAATCGGCATAATGCTGTGAAGCAAGTATTTCGGTCGGCACCATAACCGCACATTGGTATCCGTTTTTGACCGCAATGAAAGCCGCGCTTGCGGCAACCGCTGTTTTTCCGCTTCCGACGTCACCGACAAGTATTCTTCTCATAGGTGAAGTCCTTTTCAAATCTCCGCAAATTTCTACGATACACCTCTTTTGCGCACCTGTCAAATCGAAAGGAAGTGCGGAAAAATATTCATTTATACACGACGTATCGAAAGAAGATGCGCTTTGAAGCGATTTATATTTTTCCGCAGCATACGCCGATGAAATAATATACGCTTCCTCAAAGCTCAGCCGTCTGCGAGCGGCTTCGATTTCTTCGGTGCTCTGCGAAAAGTGAATTTTATATATAGCTTCACGCTGTGTCATGAGATTATATTTTTCGCATATTTCAGTCGGGACGGTTTCCTCAACCTCGCAAAGAACTTTTTCAACGGCTTCTTTTATTATTCCCGCCATAAACTTTTGCGATACGCCCGACGTCAGTGAATATACGGGATACAGAGCACGAAGCGGAATATCCTTAACGCACGGCTCATATATGGGAGACGTCATTTTGATTATTCC
>CAYXMB010000241.1:0-1885 GCA_964466085.1 uncultured Ruminococcus sp. | reverse complement strand
TACGGCGCCGACATGACGAATTATCTCCCTTGTAGCTTCGCTTCCGTCGGGAAGAACTACCGTATCGACGAGCACGTGAAGTATCCTGCCGTCGAATATTTCCTTTGAAGATACTCCGATTTCACTGAGCCCGTCGGTTGCTTTGTTCTTCATTTAACACACCTCTTTTTTATATTGTAATTCAATTATACTTCGTGCACGACCGATAGTCAAGCGAAAAACGCTTTTAAAGAACAAGTCTCAAATAAACTTCTTTACAAACGACGAAATATGTGCTAAAATTTTATCGGAAAATCAAGGAGGTACTGCAATGATTGAAACGATTACGGTGGACAGTATCGAAAAAGTCATGGAGCTTATTTCCTATCAGGAATGGAGCGACGACATCGGAAGAATGAGAGGTTCTTTCTTCTTCAGAGGTATGCCCGATGCGAGATTTAATCTAACGACAAGTCTCAGAATGAACTGCAAGCATCTTCACGAGCACCTTGAACCCGCAATTCTTAGAAATTTCACCAAATACGCAAGTATAGAGGACCCGACCTTATCGTCGTCGATTTGGAAGCAGATGATGATAGGTCAGCATCACGGTCTCCCGACAAGACTTCTCGATTGGACTCATTCCCCGCTTATCGCACTTCACTTTGCAAATTCGGAAACGAATTTCGACAAGCTTTCAAAGAGAGACTCCGTCGTGTGGCGTTTCGACATGAGAGATTCCAACAGAAATCTTCCCGAAAAATACAAAAAAGCACTTGAAAGAGATTCGGCTTTCGTTTTTACGGTTGATTCGCTGACATCGCTTGTTGACAGTCTGGAACAGTACGACGAGGACATGAAAGACAAAGCTCTTGTAAATATTGAGCCTCCCTCGCTTGACCAACGTATTATAAATCAGTATTCCTTCTTTTCCGTCATTCCCGCCGGAATGAAAAATATCGAAGAATATCTCGACAAATACACCGAAAAAACAGTTAGGTATATTATAAAAAAGGAAATACGCTGGGACGTCAGAGATATGCTCGACCGTTTCAACGTAAACGAAAGAATTATATATCCCGGCCTCGACGGGCTTTCACGCTCGCTTGCAAGGCACTATTTTGTAAAATAAAAAGAAAAGAAAAGAGTTTG
This sequence comes from uncultured Ruminococcus sp., assembly GCA_964466085.1. Taxonomy (GTDB): domain Bacteria; phylum Bacillota; class Clostridia; order Oscillospirales; family CAG-272; genus RUG14199. Next base: position 754 of record CAYXMB010000241.1, on the reverse strand, counting down.
CGAAATGAAAGTTGTATTAAGCCACCTTACGAAAAAATTCCCGAACAGAGATAAAAAAATCCACACCGAAGTAGTTGCGGTCTCCGATTTCGATTTTGAAATTCCCGACGGAAAGCTTGTCGGGCTTCTCGGTCCTTCGGGGTGCGGAAAAAGCACGGCGCTCAATCTTATAAGCGGGCTTGAAAAACCCACCGAAGGAAAAATTTTCTTCGGAGATGACGATGTCACCGACCTTCCTCCCGAAAACAGGGGTATAGGATTCGTTTTTCAAAACTACGCACTGTATCCCCATCTCAGCGTAAAACAAAATATTCTTTTCCCTCTTCAGAATTTGAAAGGCAAAGATAAACTTTCGAAAGAAGAAGCGGAAGAAAAAGTCCTCGACGCCGCAAAACTCGTCCAAATCGACGATTTAATGAACAGAAAACCGTCGGAGCTTTCGGGCGGTCAGCAACAAAGAGTGGCAATAGCGAGAGCACTTGTAAAACGGCCGAGAGTTTTTCTTCTCGACGAGCCTTTGTCGAATCTTGACGCAAGACTGAGACTTCAAACGAGAGAAGAAATAAAAAGAATACAGAGAGAGACAAAAATCACAACCGTTTTCGTAACGCACGACCAGGACGAGGCGATGAGTATTTCCGATATTATCATCGTTATGAAAGAAGGCGTCGTGCAACAAATCGGCAAACCGCAAGATGTATACGACAATCCGTCGAATTTCTTGGTTGAGAAATTCTTGGGTACTCCCCCGTTA
>CAYXMB010000240.1:0-1893 GCA_964466085.1 uncultured Ruminococcus sp. | reverse complement strand
CAATCAGCGTTTTCTGCACACGCCTTTCCCTTTCTTCCTCCGCACGCTTTTTCTCAATAGAAACGGGGTCGTCGAATAAAGTAAGCTGTACGTCACCGTTTTTCTTTGCGGCATCATCTTCGGAAAGAAGATGACACGCCGTCACCGTCATACGACGGGTGAGAAGCACCGGGTCGACAATACGGCAAAAAAGCTCAAGAGTTTTTTTCATTATGAATTTCGTCGATGACGTATGCTTTCCGAGATTTGCGGTACCTCTCGCCTGTTTCGGAGTTTCACGCCCGTATCGGTCCGCTTTTATTTCACCGCCGTATAACATGCGCCTGTCACCGCTTAAATTTTCGATGTCGTACCCGACCGTCAGAACGATTTGATCGGTTGTCATTTTCTTTTCGACAAGTTCAAGCACGAGCTTATCTATCATTTCGGTAATTATAATTTTTGTTTCGTCGAAGCTGTAAGGGCGGCTTAGAACTTGCCCCGCACTCGTACTTACGGATTCGGGTTTATACGTTTTTATACTCTTTATATCCGCCGATTCGTATCCCCACGCCTGGTCGATTAAAAACACGGCGTTTTTCCCGAACTCCTTATAAAGAATATCTTCGTTGTGAACGGAACACCTCGCAATGTCCCCCATTGTGAAAATACCGAGTTTGTTAAGACGTTTTACCGTAGCACTTCCCACCATCCAAAAATCGGTGAGATTCTCATGAGTCCAAAGCGTTCTGCGATAAGTCATCATATCAAGTTCTGCGATTCTGACGCCGTCCTTATCGGGCGGAATGTGTTTTGCCGTAATATCCAAAGCGACCTTACACAAATACATGTTTTCCGCAATTCCGGCAGTTGCCGTCACTCCCGTTTCCTTTAAAACCGAATGAATAAGCAGTTTCGCAAAATCATGTGCACTCATCTTATAAAATCCGAGGTAATCCGTCGCATCGATAAAAACTTCATCTATGCTGTAAGGGTACAAATCTTCAATCGAAACGTATTTGAGATAAACGGATACGATTTTCGTGCTGTACTTGCGGTAAAGCGCCATTCTCGGCGGAGCGGCAATGAAATCTATCGCAAGGTCAGGGCGTTTCTTAAGTTCGGTATCGTTGCACGAGTATCCGACAAAGTTTTTACCGTGTAACTTAGATTTTCGCTTTATATTTTCCGCTTTAACCCGGCTGACAGCCTCAAACAGCCTTGCCCTCCCCGAAATCCCATAGGCCTTAAGGCTCGGCGTGACTGCAAGGCAAATCGTTTTTTCGGTTTTCGACGTATCTGCGACAAGCAAATTCGCAGTCAAGGGGTCAAGACCTCTTTCAACACATTCGACAGATGCAAAAAACGATTTCAAATCTATTGCAATATACGTTTTTTTCTTTTCAGCCATGTGCACCTCCCGTCGCAATGTCGAAAATTCCGAAATAACCGCTGCACTTTTAAAAAAACCGTACCTCACGAAAACTATTTTACCACATATTATCAAAATCTACAATAGGATAAAAAAGGATTTCGAAAATCAAGCAAAAAACGGCACCCCGTTTTTTCGGAAAGCCGTTTGCATTTTCGCCTTTCGGCAGCGTTTTCAGCGTATTATTTTATTGGTCGTCGTTTTGGGAAAAGGCTCGTTTCGGATAATAATTTTCGAAATCATCTTGTAAGTCGGAAGCCCTTTCTGTTCTTCTTTTACGGCCTTCAGGATTTCGTATTCGCCCGATTCCTCGTTAAGATAAACTTCCGCCGCAAGCCCGACTTCCTCTCCCCTGTCATTCAAAATCGCTTTTACGACGGTTTCTTCGACGCAGTCGACTTTCAGGACATATTGTTCGATTTCTTCGGGATATACGTTTTTGCCGTTGCTTAAAACAATGATATTTTTCTTCCGTCCCGTTA
>CAYXMB010000239.1:0-1940 GCA_964466085.1 uncultured Ruminococcus sp. | reverse complement strand
AAACTACCGTTTTTCTGCGCTTCACGGTACACGTCCGTCACACGGCCGTCCTCGATTACGGCAATCTCGTCCGCTCCCTTGACTGTTGAAAGCCTGTGAGCGACAACTATAGTCGTCCTTCCTTTGCAAAGCTCGTCAAGAGAATTTTGAATCATAATTTCGGTCGCCGTATCAAGCGCACTTGTCGCTTCATCAAGAATCAAAATCGGGGGATTTTTGAGAAATACACGTGCGATACTGAGTCTTTGTTTTTGACCGCCCGAAAGTTTACCAACTCGTTCGCCGACTTCGGTGTCGTAACCCTTTTCGAGAGATACTATAAAATCGTGAATATTGGCACGTTTTGCGGCTTCGATAACTTCCTTGTCCGTCGCATCGGGCTTGCCGTACAGAATATTCTCCTTTATTGTTACATTGAAAAGGTAAACATCCTGCTGAACAATACCTATACAGCGCCTCAAAGAAGCGAGAGTCAGCTTTTTCGTGTTCTTTCCGTCGATATAGATATCTCCGCCGCAAGTCTCGTAAAAGCGGGGAATCAAGTGGCAAATCGTCGTTTTACCGCCGCCGCTCGGTCCGACAAGAGCGAAAGTTTGCCCTTTTTCTATCGTAAGGTTAACTCCGTGCAACACGTCCTTATCGGTCCCGTAGTCGCAAAAAACGTTTTTGAATTCGATTTTCCCTTCGACATTTTCAAGAGAAACGGCATCTTCCGCATCTTCTTCGGGTTTTGTATCCATAATTTCAATAAATCTTTTAAAGCCGCTTGCTCCGTCCTGAAACTGCTCCATGAACGAGATAAGTTGCGATACGGGCGTTATGAAAAGCCCGACCGACACGATAAACGCCGAGTAATCGGCAACGTCAATCGTCCCGTTTGAAAGAAGAAATCCGCCGGCAATGAGAATAACGACATTAAATATATTCGCAACCAAATTCGTCGACGAGTGAAACAAGCCCATAGCGCTATATGCTTTTTTTCTCGCTCCGACATACAAACGGTTACCCTTTTCGAACTTTTCCGTTTCGATACCGTCGTTCGCAAAAGCTTTAACGGTTCGAATTCCCGATATACTGCTTTCGGTAGCCGCATTAATTTCCGAAATTGCCTCACGGCTTTCGTCAAATGCGTTTTTCATTCGCTTTCTGAGCGAAACGGTAATAATAAACAGAACGGGAGCACAGGAGAAAAGTATCAATGTAAGGTACAGACTTATACTCGAAAGATAAATAAAAGATACTATCAGTGTTATCGACGAAACAATGATATTTTCGGGACCGTGATGCGCAAGCTCACTTATCTCGAACAAATCGTTTGTCATTCTCGACATAATTTTGCCGGTCTTATTATCATCGTAAAACGAATAAGGCAACCCCTGCAGGCGTTCAAACATATCACGCCTCATTTCGGCTTGCATTTTAACGCCCATTTCGTGACCCTTGTATTGAATGAAGTAATTCAAAAACATTCTGACGATGTAGAGCGCAAGTAAAACGGCGCCGCTTGTCCAAATTACACGGGCATTTATGGTCTGCGACGTAAACTCGCCGACGATTTTCCTTGTAAAAACAGGGTAAAAAATGCTTATAACCGAGACAAGAAAAGAAGCCAACATATCAAGCGCAAATATTACCCGATGCGGCTTATAATAACTTAAAAATCTTTTAAACATTTACTCCTCCCCGAAATCACACCGTCTTACGTGCAAATTCCGTCGCACGGCAAAAATATATCATCAAACCGAATATCATAACGCCGGTTATATAACACGCCTAAAGACAGTTCTTAATGTGCGGTATCACTCCGCTCAAAATACATTTCGTTCGAAAAAGCACATTACTCAAAGAAGTCCCTTTTGCCTGCCGACAAAAGGGACTTCTTCTTTGGTCTGAGTGACTGGACTTGAACCAGCGGCCTCTACCACCCCAAGGTAGCGCGC
>CAYXMB010000238.1:0-1945 GCA_964466085.1 uncultured Ruminococcus sp. | reverse complement strand
TGACATGTTTGCGGGATACAGCGAAAAGATAACGGTTACCGCAGACAAATCACTTGAAGAAATAAAATAATAACAGTATCAGAAATGTCAGAGAGGTGTTTATATGAAAAAAATGATGCTCGGAAACGAGGCGGTAGCACGAGGGCTGTTTGAAGCCGGATGCACCGTAGTTTCAAGTTACCCCGGAACTCCGTCAACCGAAATAACGGAATATGCCGCAAAATATGATGAAATATACTGTGAATGGGCTCCGAATGAAAAGGTTGCAACCGAAGTTGCTTTCGGCGCATCTTTGGCGGGTGCGCGGAGTGCATGCTGTATGAAACATGTCGGTTTGAATGTTGCCGCCGACCCGCTGTTTACTCTTTCTTATACGGGAGTTAACGGGGGAATGGTAATATGTGTTGCCGACGATCCCGGAATGCATTCCTCCCAAAATGAACAGGATTCGCGTCACTATGCCGAAGCGGCGAAAGTTCCTATGCTTGAGCCTTCGGATTCAAGAGAAGCCAAGGCGTTTGCAAAAGCGGCTTTTGACCTTTCCGAAAAGTTTGACACACCGGTTCTTCTCCGCATGTGCACAAGAATTGCTCATTCTCAATGTTCTGTTGAACTTGAAGAACGTGAGCCTGTTCAAATCAAAGAATATGTCAAAAATCCTCAGAAATATATTATGGCGCCCGCCAATGCGATAAAGAGACATCCGGTAGTGGAGTCAAGAACGGCGGATATAACCGAAATGGCGGAAAATTGCTCTTTCAACAGAATTGAAAGAGCAAGCGATAACAGCCTCGGCATTATTACGTCGGGGACTTGTTATGAATACGTTAAAGAAGTTTTCGGTGACGGTGTTTCGATATTGAAACTCGGTCTTGTCAATCCTCTTCCGGAAAAGCTTATTCGAGATTTTGCCGAAAGCGTCGACAGACTTGTCGTTATAGAAGAACTTGACCCGATTATAGAAAATCATTGTAAGGCACTCGGCATAAAAGTAGAAGGTAAAAATCTTTTCCCGATTGTCGGAGAATTTTCTCAAAATACGATTGCGAAAGCATTCGGCATGGAAGAAAAAAGCCATCCCGAAGCGGAAGTTCTTCCGATAAGACCTCCGGTGATGTGTTCGGGTTGTCCTCACAGGGGACTTTTCTACATTCTTGCCAAGAACAAACTCACGGTTCTCGGAGATATCGGGTGTTATACACTCGGTTCGGCAGCTCCTCTTAATGCGGTTGATTCGGTTCTTTGCATGGGTGCTTCCGTTTCCGGAATTCACGGCTTTAACAAAGCGCGCGGAGCCGAAAGCGAAAATAAAACCGTTTGCGTTATAGGAGATTCCACCTTTATGCATTCGGGAATGACGGGGCTTGCGAATATTGCTTATAACAGTACTGCCTCTACCGTTATAATAGTCGATAATTCGATTACGGGAATGACAGGTCATCAGCAAAACCCCACCACCGGTTATAATATTAAGGGAGACCCTGCGACAAAAATCGACCTTGAAGCTCTTTGCCGTGCTCTCGGCATAAACAGAGTCAGAGTCGTTGACCCTTATGACTTAAAAGAGACGGAAAAGGCAATAAAAGAAGAAATTGCGATAAATGAGCCGTCGGTTATTATATCTCGCCGTCCGTGCGCGCTTTTGAAATACGTAAAAGCAAAGAAGCCTCTGACGGTAGATACCGATAAATGCCGTTCATGTAAAGCTTGCATGAAGATAGGCTGTCCTTCTATAACCATAAAAGACAATAAAGCTCATATCGACAATACTCTTTGCACCGGTTGCGGAGTTTGTTCTCAGCTTTGTGCTTTCGGTGCTCTCGGAGGTGAAAATCAATGAAGACAAAAAATATTATGATAGTAGGTGTCGGAGGTCAGGGCTCTTTGCTTGCCTCAAAGCTTCTCGGAAATCTGCTCGTCGGAGAAGGATATGACGTTAAAATAT
>CAYXMB010000237.1:0-1989 GCA_964466085.1 uncultured Ruminococcus sp. | reverse complement strand
CTAAACTTATAAGACGCAAACTTGCGGAAAGTCACGGCGACGTAACATTTTTGAGTACGGGTGCTCTTCCCGATTTGCTTGCTCTTTTCCAAACGGAAGGCGATGAGTACAGCCCTCTTTCGGGAGTGGAACTTTTCAAACAAAACGTCGGTCATTACGTTTGCGGAGGATGCAAATTCCCCGAAGGTTCGACCGAAAGCAATTTCCTGTGCGATCCCGAAGCTTGCGATTTGGTAATCAATCAATATCTGAAAGGATTCCCGATTTCGTTTGTCGGTGCCGAAGTTGCCGGAATCGTTTTTTCGGGAAGCGTTATGAAGCAGGAAAAATACGAAAATTACATACTGAGACAGATATACGAAACATGGCGTCCCGACGACTGCAACCATAACAGCTGGGATCTCGGAGTAATGCATTATTCGCTTTTCGGAGTATCGAGCGGATTCTTTACTGTCAATAAAGGCTATACGGTGGAACCCTACGGTATAAAAGGCGAAGCCCACATTACCGAAGGCGGATGTCATGAGTATATAGTCAGACTTGCAGACCCGCAAGTTCTTTCCGACGTTTTCAATCAGTGGATAGTACCCTGATTTTGCGTGAAATTCCGCAATATATTAAATAAAAAGCTTGACACGGAAAGAAATTTGTGATATTATAATACGGTGAACGGGCATGCCCGTCTCTCTGCCGCCGAAATTCAAAATTCAAGACGGCGGCCGAAAGTCCATAGGGAGGTAAAAATCATGGAAAAGCTTAACAACTCTTACGAAACTCTGTTTGTGGTTAATCCTCAGCTTTCCGAAGAAGAAACAAAGAAGGTTATCGACAAGTTTGTTTCTCTTATCGGAACGGAGGGTACCGTAACCGACGTTAATGAAAAAGGCAAGCAAAGACTTGCATACCCCATTAACGACCTCAACGAAGGTTATTACGTACTCGTAACGTTTACCGCAAACCCTGCACTTCCTGCAGAGCTTGAACGCCGTTTCAATATTGACGAGAACATCATGCGTTCCGTCGTTATCCGTCACTCGGATAAGAAAAAAGCGTAATCGGTAAATTACGAACCGTAGAATTTGATTTAACGAAAAATAGGAGACGTCATGGCAAACTTCAATTTCAACAAGGTTATTCTCGGCGGAAGACTCACGCAGGAACCCGAACTTAAGACAACGTCAAGCGGTGTTCAGTACGTTAATTTTTCGATTGCCGTAAATCGCCCTTATTCAAAAGGTGAAGAACAGCAGCAAACAGCAGATTTTATTAACGTAATCGCATGGAGACAGAGAGCCGAATTTGTTTCCCGTTATTTCAGAAAGGGAAGCTCGATTTGCGTTGTCGGTTCCATTCAAACTCGCACATGGACCGATGCACAGGGTAACAAAAGATATGCGACCGACGTTGTTGCCGATGAGGTAAATTTTGTTGATGCAAAGGGTGAAGGACCGCAGTCCGCACCTACGGCTTTTGCCGCAGACAGCTACAATGCGCCGTCATTTTCTACGGGAAACACACCTAAGTTCGAAGAGGTATCGGACGACGAAGAACTGCCGTTTTGATGCAGTTCGAAAAAACACGAAATATAACGGAGGATATTATGGATAACGAAAAGACCGTTGATACGGAAATGAACGTTGAGGCCGCTGAAGCTGTCGAAACAGCTCCCGCCGCAACCGAAGAAGTCGCTTCTCCCGCAGTTGAAGAAACCGCAAAGGAAGCTCCCGCAGCAAACGCAGAGCGTAAAGAATACGCTCCCAGAGCTCAGCGCCAGAACAATCGCAGAAGAAAGAAAGTTTGCGCATTCTGCGCGGAAAAAATCGAAGAAATCGATTACAAAGACGTTGCAAGACTCAGAAAGTACACAAGCGAGAGAGCAAAAATTCTTCCTCGCAGAATTACAGGTACTTGTGCAAAACATCAGAGACAGCTTACAACCGCTATCAAACGTGCAAGACAGGTTGCTCTTCTTCCTTACATTAGCGACTG
>CAYXMB010000236.1:0-2002 GCA_964466085.1 uncultured Ruminococcus sp. | reverse complement strand
CGCAGACATAACCAAATAATCGGTTTAAATTCGAGAGCCGCCTTCGGGCGGCTCTTTTTTAATTCATATGAAATTTACGATTTTGCTGAAATAACTGTTGCAAAAAAAAATATAATGTGCTATACTTACTATGTAATAATATAATATAAGGGGAGATCAACATGAAAAAACTGATTTCGCTGTTTCTTGTCCTTTGCATGACGGCTTCGTTTTTCACTTTTGCGGCACCGTCGAATGCAACGACCTACGGCTATCTTTTGGGAGATGCCGACGATGATACGGCAATTAACGTCAAGGACATTCTCCTTGCAAGACGCTACGCTGCGGGACTTGTAACGGAGAAAGACTTAAACGTTACCGCTGCCGATGCCGATAAAAACGGCAGTGTTAACCTTAAGGATATTCTTCTCATAAGGAAGCACGTTGCGGGAACAAGTTACCTTGAAGACGTTAACGACGACGGAAAATACAAGGTCAGCACCGTTTCCATTGCAAAACGCAACATTTCCCGTTTTACGGTTGTAATACCGGAAAACTCCGTTATCGGCGTTCAGAATGCCGCAAAAGAGCTTGTTAAGTATATCGAAAAAGCTTGCGGTTACACCCTCAACGTTACCGATGATGCGGATAGCGTCAAAGGATATGCAATCGAATTTAAGACAGATGCGGAAAACGATTACGATCTCGGTGACGAAGGATTCAGAACGACGGTTGAAGACAACGGCAATCTTTCCTTTACATATAACGGACCGAGAGGAGCATTTTATGCGGCTTATACATTCCTTGAGGACTTCATCGGTTGGAGATTTTTGTTTGATAACGTAACTTATCTTTACGAAGCCGAAAGTGTTAATGTAGATGAAGGATACGACAATGTCGAAGTTCCCGTTCTCGAATACAGAACGGCAAGTCAGTCAGGCGTAACTCAGGAAAACTTCGTAATGCTCAAAACAAATGCGAGCGACGGACCCGTATATTGCACGCCTTTCGACAGATACGGCGGAGCACACGGTACTCTTTGGGAACATGCTCACTCATACGCTCCTTTTGAATATCCTTTTCAAGAGACCAACAAAAACGTTCCCGACAGTGCATGGCAAACGCAGCCTTGCCTTACGGATGAAGCGGTTTACGAAGGCGCTTTGAGTTATCTTTCTCAGCTTCTCGAAAACAGAACCACTCCGAAATCGGAAGGCGGTTGGGGCAGAGTACTCGGTTCCGACTTCGACATGATTTCCTGCTCGCCGAACGACAATACGGATTTCTGCTACTGCACAAGATGCAAGGAAGTATACGCAACCGAAGGAAGTATTGCCGGAACGGTATTCAGATTTTCAAACCGCATTTGCGAAGATTTGCTTCCCGATTATCCCGGACTTAAAGTTTACACGATAGCTTATTGGGATGCGAGAAACCCTCCGAAGATGACAAGACCGAGTGATGATATCGTTGTTTGCTTCTGTATCGGCGGTTGTAACAACCACACGTACGATTGCACCGAAGACTGTATCAACGACGAAGGTGTTGTCGGAAACGAGAGACTTCAGAGTCCTTCGGGCGAAAATCAGAATAACATTGAGGAAATGAGATACCTCAAACAGTGGGCGGAGCTTACCAACAATCTTTGGATCTGGTACTACAGCGCAAACTTCTCGTTCCATGCGGCTCCCTCGCCTAATCTCTTTAATATTTACAACGACTTCAAATATCTTGCGTCCATCGGCGTAACGGGAATTTACAGCGAAGGCTCAAGTTCCGGTAAGTATTCGTTTGAATATTTGCGCGGATATATGGCAACGAAGATGATGTGGGATCCCTTCATGAGCGAAGAGGAATTCAATGTTTTGTTCAATGAATATCTCATGATTTACTACGGTGACGGCTGGGAAAACATCAGAGAATATATCGAAATGGCAGATTACTGTTCCGACTTGCAGGGCTGTTGGACAAATAACTACGACCGCCCTTGGAATATGTACAACAAAGACTATTTCAGAGACAA
>CAYXMB010000235.1:0-2020 GCA_964466085.1 uncultured Ruminococcus sp. | reverse complement strand
CCATTCCGTTTATCATAGCGCTTTTATATGAATCAAGCGGAGGAACAAAATACGACTCCGGCTGAAGAGACTTGATATGCGGAGCAAGCTTTGTCGCAAGAGATACTATCTGCGTATTTGTCATATCTGTCGTTACATAGGGAATAAACGAATTGACAAGATCCAAAAGCTGAGTTATTCCGTAACCTCTCACATTATTCAATATGGCATTAAGCACATTGCGCTGTCTGCCCGTTCTGTAAAAATCGCTGTCAATCATTCTTATTCGCGAATAGTCAAGCGCGCCTTGACCGTCCAAGTGACAAAGACCTTCTTTTGCCGTTCCTCCGAGATAGTCGGCTTCCGCGGCAGTCAATGTAATATCAACTCCGCCGACAGCATCCACAATATCTTTAAAGCTGTAAAAATCGACTTCTATACACCCGTCGATATGAATACCGAAATTAAGTGTCAACGTCTCGCAAAGCAAAGGAAATCCTCCGAACGCATATGCGGCATTAAGACGATTGGCGGAATATTCTCCCGGAAACTGAACATATAAATCACGTAGAAAAGAAATCATCGACATTTCATACGTTTCCGGATTTATACTGCATACAATCATTGTATCGGAGCGTTGACGACTCTGCCCTCTTCGTCTGTCTTGACCTACCAGCAAAATATTAATAAGCTCATCGTCTCCGATATCGAAAATTTCATTCCATTCAACCTCATCGGGATCAACATCATCAAATCCGTCGGGCGCAACATCGACGGTCTCGAAGTCTTCATCCGACGGCTCTACCACTTCAAGATTGTCATTATCAACTTTCGGGATTTTGTTCAGATAATGATTGACAGCGAAAAAAACCGTACCGAACAAAAGAAGAAGTACTCCGAGTATGATCGATAAAATGATTATGACTTTTTTAGATCTTTTTTTACTCTTTTCTTCCATAATTCTCCCTCTTGCTTATTAAATTAAAGCCTATAAAGAACTTTTATATAATTTTACCACGAAACATAACTTATTGCAATATTTTTTATAAATACAAAATACATAATCCGTCACACCGTTAATCCGTTAATAACAAGCTTAATAAAACAAAGATGGGTGAAACTTAAGAATAAAGTTTCACCGCATTTTCGAAACAATATTTTTGATACTCAGCATTAGCCGACTGTATTTCGTCGAAAATCAACCGCCGAGATATGCTTTACGTACAGAGTCACTTGAAGCAAGCTCAGCTCCCGTACCGGAGAGAGTTATCTTTCCCGTTTCAAGAACATAAGCTCGGTCGGCAACGGAAAGAGCCATCTGAGCGTTTTGTTCTACCAAAAGTATGGTAGTTCCGTTTCTGTGCATCTCTTTAATAATATCGAAGATTTGCTCAACAAGAATCGGTGCCAATCCCATCGAAGGCTCATCAAGCATCAAAAGTGTCGGATTGCTCATAAGAGCTCTGCCCATAGCAAGCATTTGTTGCTCGCCTCCCGAAAGAGTTCCCGCTATTTGATGACGTCTTTCATACAGTCTCGGAAACAGTTCATATACATTTTTTATCGACTTTGAAACCGTCGATGCAGGTTGAGTATATGCACCCATTTCAAGATTTTCTTTAACGCTCATTTGAAGAAAAATTCTTCTTCCTTCGGGAACCTGTGCAAGTCCTCTCTCTACAATCTTATGCGCCGGAATTTTATTAATATTCTCTCCGCAAAAATCTATAGAGCCGGTTGTTGTATGCAAAAGTCCCGATATAGCTTGAAGCGTTGTTGTCTTCCCTGCGCCGTTTGCTCCGATAAGAGTTACTATCTCACCTTTGTTAACCTCAAGGGAAACGCCTTTGATGGCGTGGATTGCTCCGTAATATACATTGATATTATCGACTTTAAGTATCTGCGACATTTTACGCTTCCTCCTTTTTCTTTCCGAGGTATGCTTCGATTACGATAGGATTAGACTGAATATCGGCAGGTGTTCCCTTTGCAATTACTTTACCGAAATTAAGAACGCAAATGCCCTCGCAAATACCCATGA
>CAYXMB010000234.1:0-2045 GCA_964466085.1 uncultured Ruminococcus sp. | reverse complement strand
TTTTTGCCATAATTAATTATTTAACCTCCGTTTGTGGTTTATGACGGAAGAATTGAATGAATTTTTCTTCCTCCCACGTTGCTTTTGAAAGGAGTTTCTAACCTTGAAGAATTACTCTTCGATTTTTTTGATATCTCTGATGCTTAACTTAACGGGCATTGCGCGACCGGGCATGTTAATGACAACGGTAACGTCCTGCTCATCATCCGAGATTTCGGTAAGCGTTCCGGTGTATCCGAGTTGAGCAAACGGATCGCTTGTGATTGAAACCGTATCACCGATTTTAAAGGTGAATGTTTCTTCGACGTGCTCTTCGTGAATGAATGCCTCGACTTCTTCATCGGAAAGAGGCACGGGAGCACTTCCGGGACCGACAAAGCCCGTAACGCCCGTGATATTTCTGACCACGTGCCAGCTTTCGTCAGTCATTATCATCTTGACAAGCACATATGCCGGAAAAAGCTTGCTTTCCGTTGCTTTTTCGTCGTCGGCTGTTTTTTCCACGACGGTTTCCATAGGAATGAAAATGTCATAAATCAAATGCTCAAGATGACGGTTTTCGACTATCTTTTCAAGATTTGCCTTTACTTTGTTCTCGTATCCGGAGTAAGTGTGGACAACGTACCACCTGACCCCCAAATTGTTAAAATCACCCATAGCCAAACCGCCTATGCTTATAACAAGATACTGAGAATTACGATACCTCTTGAGAAAAGCAGGTCAACGAGACCTATTACAATGCTTATAACGATTATCGAAACAAGCACCATAATGGTATTGGTCTTAACAGAAGACCACGATGACCACGTGATTTTCTTCATTTCGGCTTTACAGCTTCTGAACCAAGCTGCGATTCGGGAGAAAAGCGGAGGCGTATTCGAACTTTTTTTCTTGGAAGTCTTTACGACTTTCGTTTCTTTTTCGGCCATTTTGATTTCTCCTTTCTTACTTTGTTTCTCTGTGAAGCGTGTGCTTACGACAGAATTTGCAGTACTTGTTCATTTCAAGTCTGTCGGGATCATTCTTTTTGTTTTTCTTCGTGTCGTAGTTTCTCTGTTTGCACTCACTGCAGGCAAGAGTGATCTTTACTCTCATAAAATCGGCACCTCCTAATGAAATTCAGGGTTAGACCCTGTGAAAAATGTACCTCCCTCATAAAAAAGGTCTTTTGCGACGTTCAGCCGCTGTTGCGGGACGCAAAAAAAGAACCCTCTAAAGAGGTGCTCTTATTATACCATGCAAAAATCGCTTTGTCAATAGCTCTTTTAAAAATATATAATATAAGTGTGTTGAATTGCCGATGACAGGTGACAAAAATACCGAGTATGTTGCCGAGACGGAGATCGTAAAGGTTTAGAGACGCCGAAGAAGTTTACGATATCGACCTGATAAGCGTCTGTGATATAACGGAGTAGGGGCAAAACAAACTCCCGCCGTCACGGCTTTTCGAAACACCGATACGAAAAATCGGGGAGTTTTTATGAATGAATCCGAATATAAGAACGGGACCGAAAGCCGGTATAAACTCCGATTAAGCGTTCCGAAAAATTTCGGAATTTTGTTTCGAAAGAATTATATGAGGCCGAGTCCCGTTTTTACTTTTATTTGCTCAGATATTCGTCGATTTCGCTCTTGATGACCGAAACGGCGGGGCCGTAAACTATCTGTATTCCGCTGCCTTTTGCAATTACACCCGATGCTCCTGTTCGGCCGAATGCGTCCCGGTCGACTTTCGATGAATCTTTCACCGTTACTCTGAGCCTTGTGGCACACGAATCCAATGTTACTATATTTTCACGTCCGCCGAGAGCGGATATAATCGCTTCGCTTTGAGTATTTTCTTTTTCTCCGGCGTCATGTCGGGAGCTTTCTTTTTTCTTGCGGTCGTCGTCTCTCGTATAAAGCTTTGTTTCGTCGTTTTCGACTTTTCCGGGCGTTTTGAAATCATATTTTTTAATAAGCAAGGAGAAAACGAGATAGTAAATTATGAAATACGGAATGCCGATCAAAATTATATTTATCCATCTTGTCTTTTCGTTTCCCTG
>CAYXMB010000233.1:0-2086 GCA_964466085.1 uncultured Ruminococcus sp. | reverse complement strand
TGACTATACTTACAAGTATTATGCAATTCGCAATGCTTCCTTTGCAGGGAATAGCTCAAGGTGCACAACCTATTTCAAGTTTCAATTTCGGAGCGAAAAACGCAGACAGAGTGAAAAAAACTTTTAAGCTTTTACTTATAATTTGCTTGACATATTCGGTTATGCTTTGGGCTTTGGTTATGATATTTCCGAAATTATTTATTTCTATTTTCACAACGGAACCGGCGCTTATCGAGTTCACGTTGAAGGTCATAAGGATATATCTCGGTGCGCTCTTCCTTTTCGGTATACAAATCGCCTGTCAGATGACTTTTGTATCTCTCGGAAATGCACCCTCGTCTGTTATAGTTGCCGTGGTTCGCAAATTTGTTCTTCTTTTACCGTTGATTTATATTATGCCGAATATTATAAGCAATCAGACTCTCGGTGTATATGCCGCAGAACCTGTTGCAGATGTAATTGCCGTCAGTTTCACTTCGGTTTTGTTTATCTTTCAGTTTAAAAAAGCATTAAAGAGTATATCTAAATAATAAATATAAAAAAGCGACAGTCGGTTTACAGCGGTTACCGTACTGTCGCTTCTCTATATTATGTTGTTATCGAATAATTGAATCATTTCTCCGCGGTATAGTTATCGAAGTATCCCTGAATCCAAACTATCGGAGTTCCTTTATCACCGCTTCCGCTTGTGAGGTCGCAAAGAGAACCTATAAGGTCTGTGAGTCTGCGAGGAGTCGTTCCTTCCGATGCCATTTTTCCGACAAGGTTTGCATCTTTTGTTTTAATTCTTTCGGATATGGCAGCTTTAAGTTCGTCACCCGAAAGATCGGCAAAGTCATTGTCGGCGAGATATTTCAATTTAAGTTCGTTAGGTTGACCTATAAGACCATCGGTATGTGCGGGAGATACGACAGGATCAGCAAGTTCCCATATTTTTCCGACGGGGTCTTTAAAAGCGCCGTCTCCGTAAACCATTACTTCAACATGCTTTCCGCATTCTTTTTCGATAATAGTTTGAATTTCATCAACGACGGCTTTACAGTCTCTGGGGAAGAGCTTAACCGTTTCTTCGGTTGCTTTATTGGTTCCGTAAAGTCCGTATTCTTCGTTGTATCCGGAGCCGTTAACGCTCTTTGAGAGAATATCGTCAAGACCGTAAACCGTTTCGGCACCGGCTTCTTTCAGAAGCCTCTTTGTTCTGTGCCTTGTATGTATATCGCAAACGAGAACGTTTCCCGTATAGTTGAGAATAGTTCTCGGATCATTTGCGAGAATAACTTCCGCTTCGGCACCGCATTCTTCGATCAGTCCCTTGTAATATTCGATATAATCAACTCCCGTAAAAGGATGTTTTACGATGCCGAAAAGTTCGCGGAACTTTTGCTCGGTCAAAACGTCGCTTCCGGGATTTATTTTCTTTTCATCGAGGCTGTCAAGGTCGATTAAATGGTTCCCGACTTCATCGGAGGGATAGCTGAGCATGAGAACAACTTTTTTTACGCCTTTCGCTATTCCTTTGAGGCAAATTGCAAAGCGGTTGCGGCTGAGTATCGGGAAAATAACTCCCACCGTTCCGTTTTCGTATTTTGCTTTTACGTCTGTCGCTATTTGGTCAACAGTTGCATAATTCCCCTGAGCACGTGCTACGACAGCTTCCGTAACGGCGATAACGTCACGGTCGCGAATTTCGATGTTTTCGCTTTTCGCAGCATCAAGAACGCTGCCGGCAACTATTTTTGCAATGTCGTCTCCCTCTCTGATAATAGGAGCACGAACACCGCGGGATACGGTACCGATGAGTCTCATTTTTTTTACCATTCCTTAATTTTTATTTATCGTTCGTTATACGAACAAGTATATTATATAGCTGTGTGAGATATAAGTCAATATTATAATTATGATGTCAGTTATAAATTTTATTTATATCTTGTTTAAATAGTATACCGACCATGTCAGATATGTTGCGAAAGAGACCCAAAGGAGATAGGGAACTTGCAACCATGCGGCTGTTTTATCATATTCGTAAAACATAATTGTCATTACGGCAACAAATATCCAAAGAATTATTATCCATATAAAAGAAAGT
>CAYXMB010000232.1:0-2106 GCA_964466085.1 uncultured Ruminococcus sp. | reverse complement strand
ATGCCGAAACGTCGTGTACAAGACCTTTAATCTCGTTTTTGTATTCCGCTTTAACGGGTATTACAAATCTCCCTGAGCGCTGTGTGACGATGTTATCCTGTAAATATTTGGACGAGGACGTATTTTGAGTGTATCTTTGAAGTATTTCGCCGATTTTAATATTGATGTTGCGCATTTTGCGCCGTATATCCGCAAGAGCGGGGCTTGCGTCGTCGTTGATTAAGTCTTCGGCGATAATCGTTTTCGTTATTTTATCCGCTAAAGTGCGGTTCGGGATAAGCCTTTCGAATATTTCCTCAATCGAAACTTCGAAATTCCTCTCTCCTCTTATATAATCGAGAAGTGACGACGTGACTTTCAGCAAATCCGCCACCGAAAGAAGTTCTTTGGTCGAGAGCACGGCGCCCTTTTCCGCTCTTTCGGTAATGTCTCTTACATCGGTTGTTTTTCCGAATGACGGAAATCCTTTTATTCCCGCGAGTTTTTTCGCTTCGGTCGTTTGCGTTAAGCTTTTTCTTATCTTGCAAACGTCCGAAACGGGTTCGAGAGAATATGCCTTTTTCTTTGCGCCTTCGGTTTGGCAAAGAGTTGCCAGCATATCTCTTATTTTGTCGAATTCTATTATTTTAAGTGATTTTTCATTCATAATCGGTAATTTGCCACACTTTTATAAAATTTGAGAGACTGAAAATCCCTCTCAAGGTGATTTATAAGATATTTTTCACTTGTCGTTGCGAAATCCCGCATTTCCGATTGCGAAATACGGAAACTTAAAAATCTGTTTACGGGACAGACCGAAATATATCTGTATGCCTGCAAAACTCCGCTCGGTACACGGAGGATAACGGAATTAACGTCGATTCCGTTGACGGTGCCGTCGAGGGAAAGGCATTTATCGCACAAAAGAGTACCGTTACGTGTATCGAAAAACATCAATTCGCCGTCGTGTTTCGAACATACCGCACAACCGTCGAGAATCGGCATAAATCCGGCAAGAGATGCGATTTTGAATTCAAAAGAGGCTTTTACAATCTCGTTTGAAACGTCGTTGTAAGCAAGAGCATACAGGGCATTCAAAGTGAGCTTTAAAATATCGGGTTCCGAAATTCCCTCCGGAGAAAGCTCGGTCGCAACTTCGCAAAAATACGATGCGAGGGCAAGTTTCGAAATATCGTTTCTGACAGGATAAAATTCTTCGGTAACACTGCCGTCGTATATATAGTAATATTTCCCTTTTCGCCTGATGTTGTAAACACCGTAGCAGAACATCTCCGACATCGAAGAAAATTTGCACCTGATGCTTTTGGCTCCTTTTACGGTTACAGTGACAAGCCCTTTTTCCGCAGTGAGCAAAGTCAGAATTTTATCGTAATCCCCGAAGTCGGCACTTTTAACGACAAGCCCGTTAACAGTCACGGATTCCATATCAGTTATCTATTTTTTTCGGGTTGAAACCGAAATTATTGAGATTGAAATCGTTATCTCTCCAATTTTCCTTTACTTTTACCCACAGATTGAGATAAACTTTAATTCCGAAAAAGCTTTCCATATCTTCTCTTGCATACGTTCCGATTTTTTTGAGCATAGAGCCGCCTTTTCCCAAAATAATTCCCTTGTGACTTTCTTTTTCGCAGAAAATTTCCGCACGGATTTTGATAATACTTTCCTCATCCTTGAATTCTTCGATAACAACCGCCGTTCCGTGCGGTATTTCGTCCGAAATAAGGCGAAGAAGTTTTTCTCTTATAATTTCCGCCGCAATCTGTCTTTCGGGCTGGTCGGTTACAATGTCATCGGGGAACATCCATTCCGATTCGTAAAGAAATTTTTCGCATTCTTCGAGAACGATATCGACATTTTTGTTTTTTGCCGCCGAAACCGGCACGAAAGCGTCGAAGTCGTAAGCCGACGAATATTCCGCTATGGTTTCGGCAAGTTTTTCACGGTTTACCAAATCTATTTTGTTGATAACGAGAATCGACGGAAGTCCGCTCTTTTTAATTTGAGAGATAATTCCCTTTTCGATTTCCCCGACGGGATATCCCGCTTCGACAATCATTATAACGGCGTCGGATGAGCCGACGGAGCTTCTGACGGATTTCATCA
>CAYXMB010000231.1:0-2129 GCA_964466085.1 uncultured Ruminococcus sp. | reverse complement strand
CCCCAGAGACGGCAGATTTATCGAAGAAGTAGGATATTATGATCCCATGAAGAATCCCGCTGTAATCGAACTTGATGCCGAAAAGGTAAAAACATGGCTTGCAAGCGGCGCACAGCCCACAGAAACCGTAAAGGCTCTTATCGCAAAAGCAGGAATCGTTAAATAATCGGTTAATCGAGGTATTTAATGATGAACTATACGAAACTTCTGGAGGATATGGCACGTGCCATCGTTGAAAATCCCGACGAGGTGAAAGTGACGGAAAGTGAAGAAAACGATGAAATCGTTCTTACTTTGAATGTTGCCGAATCCGACATGGGTATGGTCATCGGAAGACACGGCAACATTGCCAGAGCACTCAGAACGGTGACGAAATCTGCCGGCAAGTTATCCGGTAAAAAGATTACCGTCGAGATAAGATAAGCTTTCGGGCTTTTTATCGCTTGACTTCCAAGCGGATTTTCAAATAACGAAAAACAGTTGCGGCGCATGTCTTTTGACGGGCGCCGCAGCTGTTTTTCGCATTTCTTTTCCGGAAAAAAGTTCTGAAAAGTGTTGAAATACAAGGATTTCTACTGCGAGTAGAGCAAGGTTTTTCGACTCTACTTTTTTTATTTTTTTCGTAGAGATGTTATTTGACAGTGTAGATTGAAATAAGAATCCCGTCGGAATATATTTTATACGTGGGCACGTTGTGCCGGCTACCGATTTTCGACATTCCGGAGGTGGTTTAATGAAAAGAAAAGAATATAAAGTAAGAGACGTATCGTCAATCAGGGAAATGATGATGAATGCGGTAACGGAGGCTGCCGAAAAAACGGCTTACAGATATAAATCGGGAAAAAATACGGTAAACGTAAGTTTTGCCGAATTTTACGGGACTGTTGAAGCACTCGGAGCATCTCTTTGCGATCTCGGATTCGGCTCGTCTCATATAGCCTGCATCGGTGAAAACCGATATGAGTGGATAGTTGCTTTCCTGACGGTGTTGCAGGGAGCGGGTGTTTTCGTCCCGATTGACAGAGAACTTTTGCCGAAAGATAAGAATCATCTTATAAACGAAAGCGAAAGTAAAGTAGTATTCTTCAGCGGAAAATACGGAGATTATATAAGGGAAAACGCATCGGAACTTGAAGGCGTGAGCCTTTTTATCGGTTTTGACCTTGAATGCGATGAGAGTGACAGGGTGAAATCGTACAAAAAGCTTGTCGAAGTCGGAAGATATCTTTCAAAGGCAAAGTACGACAGAACGTTCAGCGACAAAAACGATATGAAACTTCTCGTTTACACGTCGGGCACGACGGGCGTTGCAAAAGGCGTTATGCTGACTGAACATAATTTGGTTTCCGTAATATGCAACGGGCTTCGTATTTCGAAAATTTACGACGTCGGGCTTTCCGTGCTTCCCTATCACCATACTTATGAGGCGGTATGTGATATTCTCGTGTCGATTCATCAAAAGGCAACGCTGTGCATTTGCCAATCGGTAAAAGAAGTCGTCAGGGACATGAAACTTTACAAACCGAGCTATATATTTCTCGTTCCCGCATTTACCGATTTTATTTACACGAATATAATGAGAACTCTGAAAAAAGAGGGCAAACTCGAAAAATTCGAAAAAGCCGTCGAAATATCGGATAAACTTTTGAAAGTCGGTATTGATATGAGAAAAACTCTTTTCGGAGACATTCTCAAGATTTTCGGCGGAAGGCTCAAACAGATAGGTTGCGGCGGAGCACCCGTTCATCCGCATGTTGCGGCTTTCTTTAAAAGCATCGGAATAACGGTGATAAACGGATACGGTATAACAGAATGTTCTCCTCTTGTCTCGGCAACCGATGAAAATGACGTAGATTTCAAAACTGCGGGCAACAAAATACCTTGTCTTGACTGGCGTATATCTCATCCGAATGAAGAAGGAATAGGTGAAATATGCGTTAAGGGCGACAGCGTTATGAAAGGGTATTACAAAAATCCCGAAAAGACCGCCGAAGTGCTTCGCGACGGCTGGTTCCATACGGGCGATTACGGCTTCATTACCGATGACGAACGGCTTGTCATAACGGGACGGAAGAAAAATATCATCGTTTTAAGCAACGGCAAAAACGTATATCCCGAAGAAATCGAAC
>CAYXMB010000230.1:0-2152 GCA_964466085.1 uncultured Ruminococcus sp. | reverse complement strand
TAATGACTTTCTTGACGTTGATACCGATATATCTTGCCGTATTTTCGCTTTCACCGACAACCGATATTTCGTATCCGTGTTTGCTGTATTTCAAATAAATTTGCATAACCACCGCAATAATGGCAACTATCACAATATTCAAAAGATATTTCACTCCGAACAAATCGGGAAACCATCCGTGAGACAGAAGTTCGGGTCCGACAACGTTGGAACCCGTTTTGTCGGCAACTTTAAGAAAGTATTCGACAAGCTGTGTTGCAACGTAGTTCATCATCAAAGTGAAAAGTGTTTCGTTGGTTCCCCAATTCGCTTTGAAAATTGCGGGTATTACGCCCCATACGATACCGGCAAGAACAGAGCTCAGCACCATGATGATTACAAGAACAAAATCGGGAACTCTGCCACCGAGCGTGAACATGGCAACGGCGGTTGCAAGGCAACCGATAAGAACTTGTCCTTCGGCACCGGTGTTCCAGAACTTCATTCTGAAAGCGGGAGTAACCGCAAGCGAGATACAAAGAAGAATCGCTATATCATGAACCGTGACAAGTGCACGTCCCGTTCCGAAAGCACCGTGTGCAATCGTCTTGAAAATCGACAGGGGATTGTCGCCCGTCATAAGTTTTGTTACAACGGCACACACGACGAGAGCCGCCAAAATCGCAACGGCACGAACGACTATACCGAATTTAAGCGAAACTCCGCTTCTCCTGGATACGAAAAGCAAGGGCTCCCGCTTGTGTTTCAAAGTTTTATTCATTGCCGCTACCTCCGCACGATTTGGTCATAAGAAGTCCTATTTCTTCCTTCGTTGCGCTTCTCGCATCAACGATTCCCGTTATATTACCGGCATTGATGACAAGAATTTTGTCGCAGAGTTCAAGAAGAACGTCGAGGTCCTCACCGACGAAAATTACAGCCGTGCCGTTTTCTTTTTGTTCATTCAAAAGATTATATATAAGATAAGATGAGTTAATATCAAGTCCTCTGACCGGGTACGCCGCCATAAGAACGGTCGGAGACGATGAAATTTCCCTGCCGACAAGAACTTTTTGAACATTTCCGCCCGAAAGTTTTCTGACAGGTGTCGTTGCGCTCGGTGTCGCGACTTCAAGGCTCTTTATTACCTGATCCGCCAAAGCATGCGGAGGCTGACGGTTAATAAATACCGACTTGCCCTTTTCGTAACTTCTGAGCATCATGTTATCGATAATATCCATATTTCCGACAAGACCCATTCCGAGTCTGTCTTCGGGGACAAATGAAAGTCTGACGCCGAGATCTCTTATCTGAATGGGATTCTTGTCACGCAGATTTTCGACGTTCCCCGTTTTGGGGTCATGATACAGAATTTCACCGTCGTTAAGATGGCGAAGTCCCGCAATGGATTCGAGAAGTTCACGCTGTCCGCTGCCGGCAATGCCCGCAATGCCGAGTATTTCGCCGCTCATGGCGTTGAACGATATACCGTCAAGGATTTTAACTCCTTCGGAATTTACATAGTTAAGATTTTCAACCGAAAGCCTTACTTCGGGATTTACCGGTTCGGCACGGTCGATATTCAAGCTGACTTTTTTGCCGACCATCATCTCGGTAAGGCTTGTTTCATCGGTTTCCGACGTATTTACGGTACCGATATATTCACCTTTTCTGAGAACCGCAACACGGTCTGATATCGACATTACTTCGTGAAGTTTGTGGGTGATTATTATAATCGCTTTGCCGTCCTCTTTCATTTTTCTGAGAACAGCAAACAATTTTTCGGTTTCCTGCGGAGTAAGAACAGCCGTCGGTTCATCGAGAATAAGAATATCGGCGCCTCTGTAGAGCACTTTTACGATTTCGACAGTCTGCTTTTCCGAAACCGACATTTCGTAAATTTTCTTTTTGGGATTTATTTCAAAGCCGTATTTTTCTGAAATTTCAGATACTTTCTTCATCGAACTTTTCAGGCTGTACGATTTTTCATCAATACCGAGAACGATATTCTCCGTTGCGGAAAAAACGTCGACGAGCTTGAAATGTTGGTGAATCATACCTATTTTATATTCGAAAGCATCTTTCGGGGATGTAATGGAAACAGGTTTCCCTTTAACGATTATTTCACCTGAATCCGGATGATAAATTCCCGCTATCATATTCATAAGCGTGG
>CAYXMB010000229.1:0-2168 GCA_964466085.1 uncultured Ruminococcus sp. | reverse complement strand
TGCGTTACCGTTTCGACAAAGTCACAAAATGAACCGAACGGCGGAAAACGGTGAAATTTATTCGGTAAGTTGACATTTTACCGCTTTCGGTGTATAATGATAAGGTAAGCTAAACTTTTACGGAGGCTTTGTTATGAATTATTTCGAAAAAGCGGCGAAAACGGCGGAACGCTATGCCGAAAAGGCGGGTAAAAAAGCGGGTGAGATGACAAACCGCGCTAAAATAAAATTCGCACTTGCAAATCTTCAGGATGACCTTGACGAGCTTTACGCAAAACTCGGCGAGATAAGATACGAAACTTTGACGTCGGGTCACGACAATACATCAAGGGAACATGCCGCAGTGACGAAAATCGACGGTATTAAAGCGGATATGGAAATTCTCAAAGCGGAACTCCGAAGCACCGACAGCACGGTTGTGTGTTCCGTGTGTCGGAAAAAGCTTGCGAAAAATTCCGAATTTTGCCCTTATTGCGGCAACAAGCTTTAAAATGCGGTTGACAAAACCCGAGAAAAATGGTAATATATAAAAGCTATGACGGGAAGCAGTAACGGTGCTTCGGGTCTCAAAGCGAGCCGCCGACGGTGAGAGGGCGGCAGATGCCGCAACGTGAAGTCGTCCCCGAGCTTCGGGAGGAAATTTTCGGAGAGTAGAACCCGACGTGTGCCTGCGTTATGGTGAAAGAGTGCGCCGCATGCGGCGAATTCAGGTGGTACCGTGCATTAGCACCCTGATTTATCGGGGTGCTTTTTTTCGCTTAATAATCAAAAGGAGATATAAAATGAAAAAGGAACTCGCAAAGACCTACGCTCCGTCGGAATTCGAAGAGAGAATTTACGCCGATTGGTGCGAAAAAGGTTATTTCACACCCGAAAGGGACCCCGAAAAAAAGCATTATTCAATAGTTATTCCCCCGCCGAACATAACGGGGCAGCTTCACATGGGACATGCCCTTGACAATACGCTTCAGGATATTTTAATCCGATATAAAAGAATGAAGGGATTTTCGACTTTGTGGCTTCCGGGAACCGACCACGCTTCAATCGCAACCGAAGCGAAAATAGTCGAAGCGATGAGAAAAGAGGGCGTTTCGAAAGAGGATATCGGCAGAGACGCATTCCTTGAAAGAGCGTGGGACTGGAAAGAAAAGTACGGCGGAAGAATTATCGAGCAGCTCAAAAAAATGGGTTCGTCGTGCGACTGGACAAGAGAACGCTTTACTCTTGACGACGGCTGCTCCGAAGCCGTCCGCAACGTATTTAAAAGACTTTACGACAAAGGGCTTATTTACAGAGGCGAAAGAATAATAAACTGGTGTCCTCATTGCAAAACGTCGATTTCGAATGCCGAAGTCGACTATGCGGAACAGGACAGCCATTTCTGGCACATAAGATATCCTCTTGTAGGAGGCGGCGGTTATGTCGAGGTTGCAACGACAAGACCCGAAACTCTGCTCGGCGATACCGCCGTTGCGGTAAATCCCGCCGACGAGAGATACAAAGACCTTATCGGCAAGTACGTCGTATTGCCTCTTGTCGGCAGAAGAATTCCGATAGTAGCCGACGAACACGCTCAGCTCGATAAGGGAACGGGATGCGTTAAAATAACTCCCGCTCACGACCCCAATGACTTCGAAGTCGGCAAAAGATGCCACCTTCCGATGGAGGTTGTACTGACTCCCGATGCGAAAATAACCGACAATTACCCGAAATATGCGGGAATGGACAGGTATGAAGCGAGAAAGGCAATTGTCGAAGATTTAAAGGCCGGCGGTTTCCTTTGCGAAATCGAAGATTTGAAGCATGAGGTCGGAACTTGCTACCGTTGCAAGACGACAATAGAACCTATGGTAAGCCTTCAGTGGTTCGTAAAAATGGAGCCTCTCGCAAAACCCGCAGTTGAGGCTGTAAGAAGCGGAAAAATCAAATTTGTTCCCGAACGTTTCGATAAAAACTATTTCCATTGGATGGAAAATACGCAGGACTGGTGCATTTCCCGTCAGCTTTGGTGGGGACACAGAATCCCCGCTTTCTACTGCGACGAATGCGGAAAAGTCGTTGTTTCCGAACACGATGTCGATAAGTGTCCCGATTGCGGAGCTTATATGACGCAGGACCCCATACTCTCGACACGTGGTTCTCGTCGGCACTCTGGCCTTTTTCGACGA
>CAYXMB010000228.1:0-2198 GCA_964466085.1 uncultured Ruminococcus sp. | reverse complement strand
CTTACGAAAAAAACGTTTATGAGTGTTCGGGCAGGGAAAGCAGCGAAAAAGAACTGATTTTTTTCAAAAAAAATATAAAAATTTCCGAAAACGGTGGAATTCGGTATAAGTTTTATGATACAATAGAAAAGGAAAAATATATTTACATGCAAAACGGCCTTCGTATTCCCGTCGGAATGCGATGTATTACGTGCAGAGAGCTTTCCAAAAAAACGGTCATGCTTTGCGAAAGCGACGCAAAAGCGGATGCCGACGGGGTTTTCGACGACTATCTTTCCGACTGCCTTGACGGTGCCGAGATTTTGTCATACGACAGGTGCGACAAGGTGTCTTCCGACGGGTACACGGTCAGCTGCGAAGTCGTTTGCCTTTGCGACATCGGCATCGGGACGGAAGTCGGTTCCGATATCGGCAGGTAAAAACGAACTTATTTAAAAAACCTTATTCGAGAGGTGATAAAAATAATCAGGATAATCAAAACATCAAGTCCGAACGTTACCGCCGAGATATTCGGCACATACGACAGGCACGCAACGAAAATCGAAGATGCTTTCGGCGTTAAAATAAAAAACCGCGCACTCGACGACGGTATCGGAGACGGCATTACGGTTGAGGGCGATGACGAAAATTGCAATGCGGCATTCCGAGTTCTTAAGTATCTGATTAAAGTCGCAACCGTCAACGACAACGTCGGCGAGCAGAACGTCGATTATGCGATAAAAATGGTCAAAGAAGGCGAGAGCGATGAACTGTTGAGTTTTGATGACAGCTGTTTTTGCGTCACGGCAAGAGGAAAGCCCGTCAAAGCTAAAACCGTCGGTCAAAAGGGTTACGTCGATGCGATTGTGAATAACACGGTGGTTATCGGCACGGGACCCGCAGGTACCGGAAAAACCTATCTTGCGGTCGCATGCGCCGTGAAAGCACTGCGCTCAAAAGACGTTTCGAGAATAATACTCACAAGACCCGCCGTCGAAGCGGGAGAGAGACTCGGCTTTCTGCCGGGTGACCTTCAAAGCAAAGTCGACCCTTATCTCAGACCTTTGTACGACGCTCTTTACGATATGCTCGGCGCCGAGAATTGCCAAAAACTTATGGAAAAATCGACGATTGAAATCGCACCTCTCGCTTATATGAGAGGACGGACTCTCGACGATTCGTTTATAATTCTCGACGAAGCGCAGAACACAACACCCGAACAGATGAAGATGTTTCTGACAAGACTGGGTCAGGGCTCAAAAGCGGTCGTAACCGGCGATTTGACGCAAACCGACTTGCCCGACGGTAAAAAAAGCGGTTTAGCCCAAGCGGTGCACGTTTTAAAGGGAATATCGGGTATTTGCATATACCGCTTGTCCGAACGTGACGTTGTACGCCACAGGCTTGTTGCCGAAATAATCGAAGCTTATGAAAAATACTCAAAGAAAAAAGAAAAACGGGATTAATGCACGGAGGAAAACAAAATGAAAATGACCGTATACTACAGCAATAAAAACAGGGATACAAGCGAAACACTCGGATTGCTTTTCTTGGTGAAAAAAGCGTCGAAGCATACGCTTAAATACATGAATTTCCCTTCGGACGTTGAGCTTTCCGTCGTTTTTTGCAAAGATGATTACATAAGGGAACTTAACAAAAAATACAGAGGGAAAGATGCGTCAACCGACGTTTTGTCGTTCCCGCTCAACGATTTCAGAAACGGTGATACGCCGAGTGACGGCACGTGTGAGCTCGGCGATATCGTAATTAACCTCGATGCGGCAAGGAAGCAGGCCGAAGAAATCGGCCATCCGTTCGAAACCGAAGTTGCTTTTTTGGCTGTTCATTCGACGCTCCATCTTTTGGGAGTAGACCACGAGATTTCACCGGAGGACGATGAATTTATGAGAGAACTTCAAAAAGCGATTATGAAAGAACTCGGATTCGAAAAATAAAATTTAAAAGGATATCATATGAAAAAAACAGGATTTATTACTATCGTAGGACGTCCGAACGTCGGAAAATCGACTTTGCTCAATTCGATTCTCGGTGAGAAAGTCGCCATTGTTTCAAGCAAACCGCAAACAACGAGAAACAGAATTACCGGTATACATACTGTCGGGGAAAATCAGTTTGTTTTTCTCGATACTCCGGGAATTCACAGTCCCAAAAACAAACTCGGAAGCTATATGATGAAATCCGTCAGAAGCTCCGTCGGC
>CAYXMB010000227.1:0-2210 GCA_964466085.1 uncultured Ruminococcus sp. | reverse complement strand
TATTTGGTTGCTCAAACGCATACTTGTTAGGAATATTCCTAAGTCCTTTATGGGGTGAGACTGTTCCAATAAAATGCACTTTGTCCCTAAAAGGCGACGCTTTCTGGTCGATTACCACATGTTCATTTTAACGACGGAGCAGCAATAAATATAGATGGAAGTGTTCACGATGCGATGAAAGGTGTACATGTTTTAACAAAACGTGAACTGATTTGCTTTTTTGCATTGATGAGGCTGACACGGATTTTGAGAAGTTTATTAACGATAACCGTTCGGCAAGGGCCGAGAAACGACAGATTTATCGTCGGGGTTTCTTTTGATGAAAAAATTTATATTTCAAAGCAAGTTGACGATTACGGCATTTTAGAATTTATAAACAGGTGTGATAAAGCCCCGCCTATGGGGAGCGCCCTTTACGGCGTGCTCCCCACAGGCGGGGCGATTTGTTTTGTGATTATTTTGTTTTACCGAGATAAGCTTCTTTGATTGCCTCATTTTCGAGAAGCTCGACCCCGACACCTTTCATTGTAACCGTTCCCGTTTCCAAAACGTAAGCATGGTCGGCAATTTTCAATGCCATGTTTGCGTTTTGTTCATTCAGAAGGACTGTAATTCCGTTTTTGTTGATTTCTTTTATTATATCGAAAATTCCTTTGACGATAATAGGTGCAAGACCGAGAGACGGTTCATCCATCATTATAAGTTTTGGATTTGACATAAGAGCTCTGCCGACGGCAAGCATTTGTTGTTCGCCTCCGGAAAGAGTTCCCGCAGGTTGCCATTCACGTTCTTTTAATCTCGGAAAAAGGGTGAAAACTTTTTTTAGGTCTTCGGAAAGGTTATCTTTTCTGAGGTAAGCGCCGATCTTCAGATTTTCAAGTACCGTGAGATTGGGGAAAACCCGTCTTCCTTCGGGAACAAGGGTTATTCCTTTCGATACAATGTAGTCAGGTGCCCTGCCGCATATTTCTTCGCCGTTAAACTTAATTGATGCCGATTTCGGTTTTACGATTCCGGCGATGCTTTTTAAAGTGGTGCTTTTTCCCGCTCCGTTGGAACCGATAAGAGTGACTATTTGTCCTTCTTTAACATCGATATCGATGCCTTTGACGGCTTCGATTCCCCCATAAGAAACGATGAGGTTTCGTATTTCAAGTATATTTTCCATATGTTGCCTCACTCCTCCTCTACGCCGGTTCCGAGATAAGCATCGATAACGGCTCGGTTATTTTGAACTTCTTCCGGAGAGCCTTCTGCAATCAGTTTTCCGAAGTCGATTACGTATATTCTGTCGGAGATATTCATGACAAGATTCATATGATGCTCTATCATAAATATCGTTATTCCGAATTCATTTCTGATTTTATCGATGAAAACGGTTAATTCACGCGTTTCCTGCGGGTTCATGCCCGCTGCGGGTTCATCGAGAAGCAGAAGCTCCGGTTCGGTTGCAAGCGCCCTTGCGATTTCGAGGTGTCTCTGTTTGCCGTAGGGAAGTGAAGTCGCTTTTTCCTCTGCTACGTCATCGAGACCGACTGCTTTGAGGAGATTCATCGCTTTTTCCCTCATTGCGGCTTCCTCTTTGGCATTAAGTCTTAAAGCGGCGGTTATAAAGTTTGAACTTCTTCTCATATGCATTGCCGTCAAAACATTTTCGAAAACTGTCATTGATTTGAAAAGTCTGATATTTTGAAACGTTCTTGCAATGCCGAGTGCTGTGATTTTGTCCGGCGTTTTCTCAACGGTTTTGGTATACGTGCCGGCATTGGAACCTTTGTATGCCGAACGCATTTTTCCTTTCGGATAATTTGAAAGAATCAATTTGTCATGAAAATAAATTGCGCCGTTTGTCGGTGAATATACTCCTGTGACAGCGTTAAAGGCGGTTGTTTTGCCTGCACCGTTCGGACCTATCAAAGCTACTATTTCCCCTTGATTGACTTCAAGAGAGAGGTTGTCGACCGCCACAACGCCTCCGAATTGCATCGTGAGGTTTTCAATTCTCAAAACCGATTTTTTGTCAGTCATTTGTGCGGTCTCCTTTCTTTGCTTTTTTGATTTTCGATATAACGGAAGAACCGAATGAATAAATTCTGTCCCACGTCAGTTCCTTATCTCCCATTATTCCTTTTCTCCAGAAAAGAACGACTGACATAATTACAACGGAGAATACGACCATTCTGAAGCCGTTTGTAAGAAGCGGAACTCCT
>CAYXMB010000226.1:0-2224 GCA_964466085.1 uncultured Ruminococcus sp. | reverse complement strand
AAGCACGGTTGCAAAGCGTGCGGGACTTCTCCACGATATAGGAAAAGCTCTGACACAGGAAATCGAAGGATCACACGTTCAGCTCGGTGTCGACGTTGCGAAGCGTCACAAAGAAAGCCGTGACGTTATTCATGCGATCGAAGCCCATCACGGAGACGTTGAACCCCATACGCTTGTAGCCATGATAGTGCAGGCAGCCGACGCTATTTCCGCAGCAAGACCGGGCGCAAGACGTGAAAATCTTGAAAATTACATCAAGAGGCTCACAAAGCTCGAAGAAATCGCAACTGAATTTGACGGTGTTGAAAAAGCTTTTGCAATTCAGGCCGGACGTGAAATCAGAATTATGGTAAAACCGGAAGTGGTTACCGACGATAAAATGTGTCTTGTCGCACGTGATATCGTTAAACGTATAGAATCGGAACTCGAATATCCGGGACAAATCAAAGTTAACATTATCAGGGAAAGCCGTGCTGTCGATTATGCAAAATAGGCTTTCGAAACCTTGCCGTCTTACGGCATAGCTTATATTACGGCGATAGCCGACACTGTTTTGCGGCAAAATCCGCAAGTTAACATATAATTATTATAAAGCTATAAAGGTTATAAGAGGAAATCTCTTGATATAATTGCCCGTTCTCTTCGGAGGACGGGCATATTTGCGCCGATTTTCGTATATCTGAATCCGAAAAGCGGAATTTTTTAATAATAAACAGACCGAAGGCAAAA
This sequence comes from uncultured Ruminococcus sp., assembly GCA_964466085.1. Lineage (GTDB taxonomy): Bacteria > Bacillota > Clostridia > Oscillospirales > CAG-272 > RUG14199. Next base: position 1,495 of record CAYXMB010000226.1, on the reverse strand, counting down.
AGTTTTACAAAAACTATTGAAAAAACGGAGCTTTTAATATATAATATAACAGTAGACTTGTAACTGATTTTTTATTATATAATCTTTTTGCAAAGGAGCTTAATATGGCTACAATCACAACAAAGCAAGTCCGTAACGTTTGCCTTCTCGGCCATGGCGGATGCGGAAAAACAAGTATTGCGGAGGCTATGCTTTTCGCGGCAAAGGATATCGACAGGATGGGAAAGACCACTGACGGTAACACCGTTTGCGACTATGACCCCGAAGAGATATCGAGAGGGTACAGTATTTCCACGTCGGTAGCGTCAATGAACTGGAAAAACTGCAAAATTAACCTTCTTGATGCTCCCGGATACCTTGACTTTGCAGGTGAGGCTATGGAGGCTATCAGAGTTGCCGATGCCGCTGTTATCGTTGTTGACGGCAAGGGCGGAGTCGAAGTCGGAACGGAGCTTTCGTGGGAATATGTTGAAAATGCAAATCTCCCCCGTGCTTTTTTTATCAACAAGTGCGACGATGCGGAATTCAAATTCGATAAAGTATACGGCGAACTTCGCGATAAATTCGGAACGAGTCTTTGTCCTGTTTTCGTGCCCGTTGAACCCGGTGTATTCGTAAACCTCGTAAAGATGGAAGCTTTCAAGTTTACGGCAAAAGGCGAAAAAGAAGCCGTTGCGATGACAGACGCATATGCCGCCGTTGCCGAACAGTACAGGGACGGTTTTAACGAAGCGGTCGCCGGAACAAGCGACGAACTCATGGAAAAATATTTCGACGGAGAAGAAATCACGGCAGACGAAGCCGCAATGGCTCTCCACGAAGGACTTTTCCACGGCGATATCGTTCCCGTATATTGCGGAAGCGCTCCGAAACTTTGGGGTGTTCGCAACCTGATGGATGCAATCGACGATTCATTCCCCCGTTTCACCGCAAAGAAAAACGAAACGCTTGAAAACGGCGACGAAAAAGAAATCGAGGTTGAGGGCGAAACCGCTCTGTTCGTATTCAAGACCGTTGCCGACCAGTTCGGTAAACTTACGATGTTCAAAGTTATGAGCGGTGAGCTTAAGAAAGATTCTACTCTTAAGAACGTGACAAACGGCACTGCCGAAAAGTTCGGTCATATTTATATCATGAAGGGCAAAAAGCAGATTGAGGTCGACTCCCTCTGCTGCGGAGATATCGGCGTTGTTTCGAAGCTTGCGGCAACGAAAACAAACGACACTCTTACCTCATCGACGGAATTCGAATATAAGAAAACGACATTCCCCGAACCCTACATGTGCAAAGCAATTCAAGCAGCCGCAAAGGGCGATGAAGATAAAATCACTCAGGGTATCGCAAGACTTCTCGACGAAGACACCACTCTCGTTTACGAAAACAACGCCGAAACAAAGCAGATGCTTCTTTACGGCATGAGCGATATTCACCTTGACGTAGTATTTGCAAAACTCAAGAACCGTTACGGTGCAAAACTCGTAACCGCAGAACCCAA
>CAYXMB010000225.1:0-2227 GCA_964466085.1 uncultured Ruminococcus sp. | reverse complement strand
AGCGGACTGTTTTCAACGGGATAATCATAGATGAATGTGGGTTGTATGAGTTTTTCCTCAACATACGCATCAAACAGTTCTACCAAAACGGTACCCTTTGTTGCATCGGCGGGAACTTCAACGCGGAGTGCTTTGGCACATTCACGTGCAGCGGCATCGTCTGCCCATTCATAATAGTCACAACCGGCATACTTCTTTACCGCCTCAACCATAGTAAGACGTTCCCAATGACCCATATCAATGCTCTGACCTTGATAATCAATGACAAGACTGCCGCAAATACGCTCTGCGAGAAGTTTGTAAAGTTCTTCGACAAGATCCATCATACCGCGGTAATCGGTAAATGCCTGATAAAGTTCAATCGTTGTGAATTCGGGGTTGTGCTTGGTATCCATACCTTCGTTGCGGAAAATACGGCCGACCTCATAAACACGGTGCATACCGCCTACGATAAGGCGCTTTAAGTAAAGTTCGGTTTCTATACGGAGGTACATATCCATATCGAGTGTGTTGTGATGTGTCTTGAAAGGACGTGCCGATGCGCCGATCTCAATCGGAACGAGTATAGGTGTATCGACCTCCAAGAAACCTTTACCGTCAAGATATGCGCGGATTTCTTTAAGTATTTGCGAACGCTTTAAGAATGTGTCACGCACATCGGGATTTACAATAAGGTCAACATAGCGCTGACGGTAGCGTAAATCATTATCCTTAAGACCGTGAAACTTTTCGGGAAGGGGGAGAAGTGATTTTGACAAAAGTTCAAGTTTTTGAGCGTGAACGGAAATTTCACCTGTTTGTGTTTTGAAAACAAAACCTTCAACGCCGATAATATCACCGATATCGTATTTCTTGAAATCGGCATACTCTTCCTGTCCTATATCATCACGGCGAACATAAAGTTGAATAGAGTCGGTGCTGTCCTGTAATCCCGCAAAACTCGCTTTTCCCATAACACGACGGCTCATCATTCTGCCTGCTATGCGTACTGTTTTACCGTCAAACGAATCAAAATCCGCTTTGATATCCGCCGCATAAGCGTCAAAATCAAAGAATGTTTTTTCGTACGGATTTTTTCCTTCGTTGCAAAGCATCGCAAGTTTATCACGACGCACCTTTAAAAGTTCGTTTAAGTCCTGCACGGTATTGTTGTTCTCAGCCATTTAAATCACTTCCCTCTAAAAATTGCGTTAAAAGCGGCAAACCCGCTTTTAACCGATTATTTCAATAATTTTAAACACAATCTCGCCCGACGGTGCCTCGGCAACGACCTGTTCTCCCGCCTTGTGTCCGATAAGCGCTCTGCCGACCGGCGATTCGTCGGAAATAAGACCTTTTTTAACGTCTGCCTCGGGTGAACCTACAATTTGATATTCACATTCCTCGTCAAACTCAACATCCAAAACCTTAACCTTTGAGCCGAGTTGAACGATGTCGGTGGTTTCGGTTCCGGAAATAATTTCAACATTTTTGAGCATTGCCTCAAGTTCGACAATGCGTGCTTCGATTTTAGCCTGTTCGTTTTTGGCTTCATCGTATTCACTGTTCTCGGAAAGATCGCCGTAACCGCGGGCAACCTTGATTTTTTCTGCAATATCTTTGCGTCCCTCGGTCTTGAGGTATTCAAGTTCGTCCTCAAGTTTTTTGAGACCTTCATCGGTCAATTTAATAGTTTTAGCCACTGTTAATAATCTCCTTTTATAAATGTTTTGGCAGCAAGCGTTTTTGCCGTGCCTGTGGAATAATACGCAATGGAAAACGTTATTTATTCTGCCTGTGCGGAATAATAAAATACATTATATATACACCGATATACAAAGTCAAGCACAAAAAGACCGACAGAAACTGTCGGCGCAAACTCAATGTGACAGCAAAAAACAGACCTTGCGACAACCCGACCCGAACAAAAACGTACAGGTCGGCTTGACAAAGTCCGAAATGCTTAAATCACAAAGCACGTTAAGCCTCTGCTTTATTAAGACGCTTAACAAGAGCGGATTTCTTTCTTGCGGCATTGTTCTTGTGAAGGATACCTTTTGCTGTGGCTGCGTCGATTTTCTTTACGGCGAGTTTTACAGCGGTTTCCTTATCAGCAGCGCCGGCAGTGACAGCAGCGTCAGCCTTCTTTATGGAAGTGCGGAGTTCAGAGCGGAAACTCTTGTTGCGCATAGCATTGTTCTGATTTACGATAACACGCTTTTTTGCAGATTTGATGTTAGGCATAATT
>CAYXMB010000224.1:0-2237 GCA_964466085.1 uncultured Ruminococcus sp. | reverse complement strand
GAAAAAGCGGGATATACGGTGGATTCCGCAGAAGTCGATAAAATTCCTCAGAATTATATTGTTCTTGAAAACGAGGACGATATCAAAAATATGAATCTTCTTATAGAGCATCTTGAAGATTGCGACGACGTGCAGGAGATTTATCACAACTGGGAGAATTGCGACTGATGTTTGCAATTTCGGAAAAGCGCTCTACAGAGTGCTTTTCGATTATATAAGGTGTTGAGGTAACAGCATGAACAGTTTAAATTATATTTCTTTTCCGGGACTCGGAATCGAGCCGTTTGCGATTAATCCAGTTGCCTTTGAAATTTTCGGGCATCCGGTAATGTGGTACGGCGTTATAATATGCACCGGAATGATTCTCGCTTTCATTTATGCGCTTTCAAGAGCGAAATATGAAAAGATAAAGAGTGACGATATAATAGATCTCGGCATTTTTCTCATTATATTCGGTGTTCTCGGAGCGAGACTTTATTATATTCTCTTTAAGCTTGATTCGTTCATAGTAAAGGGAGATTTGGGAAAAACTCTTCTTAATATGATTGCGATATGGAACGGCGGACTTGCGATTTACGGTGCCGTAATTGCCGGGTTTATTACCATAATCGTCGTTTCACGTATAAAGAGAATAAGAACTTCAACATTGCTTGACGTCGTTGCGCCTGCCGTTATGATAGGTCAGATTGTCGGCAGATGGGGGAATTTCACGAATGCCGAAGCATACGGCGGAGAGACTTCTTTGGCTTGGAGAATGGGAATTCTGAAATCAAGCAACGGCGGAGAAACGTTTTACAGCGAGATGTACGTTCACCCGACGTTTCTTTACGAATCTCTTTGGAATTTGATTGGCTTCATTCTTATTGCGATTTTTTACAAGAAGAAGAAGTTTAACGGCCAGGTGTTTCTGTTCTATATTACGTGGTACGGTTTCGGAAGAATGCTTATCGAAGGACTTCGAACCGACAGTTTAATGCTCGGAAATATCAGGATATCGCAAATTGTCGGCGGACTCACGTTCATTGTCGGACTTGTTTTGATGCTCGTTAATTTGAAAAAAGCATCGGATTTCGGAAAAGCGCATGTTGAAAGTTCAAGTGCCGAAAGCGTTGACGGAACTTTTGCCCTTTTAAATAACGATGCCGCAAAATCCGAAAGCGAGGCAAAAGACGGCGATACATGCGCCGATGAAGCGGCTTGCGGGCAAACTGATGAGGTTGATACAAAAAAGGGGACAACGGACGATGGCGAGGATAATTGACGGAAAACTTATATCTTCAAAAGAAAAAGAGGCTATCTCAAAAGAGGTTGCCGAACTTTCAAAAAGCGGAATTATACCGGGACTTGCCGTTGTTATAGTCGGGAACGACCCCGCATCGGAAATTTACGTTCGAAACAAGCACAGAGCGTGCGAGGCGTGCGGTATTCACTCCGAAATTATAGCGCTTGATGAGGCGGTATCCGAAGCGGAACTTCTTTCCGAAATAGATAAACTCAACAAAAGAGAAGATATTGACGGAATTCTTGTTCAGCTTCCGCTTCCGAAAAGCATTTCGGGAGAAAAAGTCACGGCGGCTATATTGCCCGAAAAAGACGTCGATGCTTTTCACCTTGAAAACGTCGGACGGATTGTATCGGGTAATTACAGATATCTTCCGTGTACCCCTGCCGGAATGATGAAAATGCTTGAGTATGAAGGCATTTCGGTTAAAGGAAAGAATTGCGTCGTTGTGGGGAGAAGCAATATTGTAGGAAAGCCGATGGCGTTGATGCTTTTGAATGCCGATGCGACGGTTACCGTGTGTCACTCGAAAACCGAAAATCTTTCCGACGTGACGAAACGTGCCGATGTATTGGTTGTTGCGGTCGGGAAGCCGAATTTTATAACGGGTGACATGGTGAAAAACGGTGCCGTTGTTCTTGACGTCGGAATTAATCGCGGTGCCGACGGAAAGCTTTACGGTGACGTAGATTTTTCATCGGTTGAACCTAAAGTTTCTGCGATTACGCCCGTTCCCGGAGGCGTCGGACCGATGACGATTACAATGCTTTTGAGAAACACCCTGACAGCGGCGAAAAGACGTGCGAAAATCAGTCTCGGCCTGTAAAAAACTTTTAAAAAGCACTTGACTTTTATTAAGTTAGGTGGTACAATACATAGTGCCGCATAATGTTCGGTCATGAAAAGCGAAAGCTTACCGACTTAGCGAGACATAATGAAAGAGAGGTGCTTTTCG
>CAYXMB010000223.1:0-2247 GCA_964466085.1 uncultured Ruminococcus sp. | reverse complement strand
TTTTGCTCAAATCGCTCCGTTGTTTTCTCAAGCATTTCCTTAAAAGAGGAAAACTCCTGCATGTAATTAAAATACGGTGGGTTTTTATGTTTCACGTCGTTTCCTTTCATTCAAAAAGAGCCGATTTAAGTTCTGCGCAAGAAACGAATTCGGAAAAATCGAATTTGCGCTTGCACTTTTTCGGCAAACATAACAAATTGCAAAAAATTCGGATAAAAAAAGAAAAACAGTTGCATTATTGTTTAAATCGTGGTATAATTTTACGGTTATACGTGTTTTCTCTTGCTCAAAGCGCAAAACCATCTCCGCCGAGCGTAAGAGTATTATATCGCTAAAATGTTGACTTGTCAACTTCTTTTTTACCGATTGCGCATTCCGAGTTTTTAAGCTCAAATACGCAATACATGCAATTATTATTGTGGGAATTAAATTTTCCGGAAAGGAAATACAATGAATATAACCGATAATCAGGAAGAATTTATCGACGGTGCGATGTTTACCGAAATGGTAAAAAGCGGAGCAAGCGAGCTTCGTTCAAACGTCGATGAAATAAATGAGCTTAACGTTTTCCCGGTTCCCGACGGGGATACGGGCGATAACATGAGAATGACACTCGAAAGCGGCCTTGCGGCTCTTGAAAAAATAAGTTCCAACGACCTTGCCGAAGTGCTGACCGTTCTGTCACACGGAATGCTTCTCGGAGCAAGGGGTAATTCGGGTGTTATACTGTCTCAGTTTTTCGCAGGCGTTGCCGACGGTCTCGGCTCTCACAGTAAAGCCGATGCGACAATTCTCGGAAACGCTTTGTCAATCGGCGTGAAAAGAGCGTACGAATCCGTTGTCACTCCCAAAGAAGGCACTATTCTCACAGTTGCGAGAGAAGCCGTCGAATATGCGGTTAAAAAGATAAAACCGACAAGCACGATAAGAACACTGTTTGCCGATTTAATAAAAGAAATGCAACGCTCCCTTATACGCACTCCGGAGCTTTTGCCCATACTTAAAGAAGCGGGAGTTATCGATTCGGGAGGAGCGGGACTTCTCTATATAATGAGCGGTTTCAACCGTGTTTTAAACGGCGAAGCGGCGTCTTACGAATTCACCGACAAGTCGGCAAAAAGCGACGTGAAGCCGACAAGCGACGTAAATCTCGACGCTTTCGGCGAGGACAGCGTGCTGACCTACGGATATTGCACGGAGCTTCTTCTCAGACTTCAAAATTCGAAAGTCGATTTAAACACTTTCGATTACAATATTATAACCGACTATCTTAAAGAAATCGGAGATTCGATAGTAATTTTCCGAACCGACAGCATAGTTAAGATTCACGTGCATACCAAAACTCCGGAAAAAGTTCTCGAATTTTGCCATGCATTCGGTGAATTTCTCACTTTGAAAATCGAAAACATGTCCGTTCAGCACAATGAGACGGCGGAAACGAAAAAAGCGTCTCAAAAGCCCGAAAAACGCAAAAAATGCGGAACGGTTTTCGTTTGCAGCGGTTCGGGAATCAAAGAAACCTTTACGGAACTCGGTGCCGATTACGTGGTTGACGGCGAGCAAACCCAAAATCCCTCGACAAACGACTTCATAACGGCTTTCGATTCGGTTTCGGCGGAAAATATTTTCGTTTTTCCGAATAACTCGAACATTATCCTTGCCGCAAAGCAAGCCGCATCCATGTACGAAAAAGCGAAAATTCACGTAATAGAAACCTCTAACATAGGAGAGGGATATGCGGGGCTTTTAGCCGTCGAAGAATGTGACGATACGGAAGAGCTCAAAGAAAGAATTTACTCTTCTCTCTCAACCGTTGCCGAAGGCGAAATCACTTTTTCCGTGCGTGACACCGATTTATACGGAATGCATATCAAAAAAGGCGACACAATAGCTTTAAGCAACAAAAAAATCCTTCATTTTAATAAAGACCGCAAAACTGCGACACGCTCGCTTGCGGACAGCCTGCTTTCGGGCGATGACAAAAGCGTTGTGACGGTTTTCGTCGGCGAAGACGTTTCAAGCGACGAAAAAGAAAGCCTTGAAAAATATATAAACGAAAATTATCCGACGGTCGAACCTTATTTTATCGACGGAAAACAAAAGGTGTATTCTTACATTATAATAGCCGAATAATCAAAAAGGGGTGCCGTGCGGTGCCCCTTTTCAAATAAAAAACCGAAGCTTTGAAAACTTCGGTCAGACTGTCGACAAAGTCCCGAAAGGGGCTTTATTTTTTGCAAAAAAAGA
>CAYXMB010000222.1:0-2250 GCA_964466085.1 uncultured Ruminococcus sp. | reverse complement strand
CAAACCATGTCGGTGTGCCCCTGAAGAAGTACCGTTTTCGCGTTTTCTTTTCCGCATGACGCCTTAACTCTGACGAAAACGTTGCTACTTTCGTCCTTTATGACCTCGTGCCCCATTTTACGTGCGGTGTTTTCGATATACGACGCTATTGCGGCTTCGTTTCCGCTCTCACGGGGTATCTCCGATATTTTTTCGAAATAGTGAAATACTCTTTCGGGTTTTACGTTTTGCAAAATACTCATAATTGCCTCCGCTTCGGTTAAACATATATTTATCAATAATGATTGTACCACAACGGAGAGCAAATATCAATATTTATTCCGAAATGGGGTTTACATTTTTGATTAAAAGTGATAAAATATAATATATGACGAAAGGCGGCGAGTAAGTGAAATTTGCGAATTATATTTTTAATACCCCGACTTTTCGGCACCCGTACACTTCGTGCGTTATTTTGGCGGCGGGAGTCGGTTCCCGTTTCGGCACGGAGGGCGGAACGAAACAAAACGTTTCGGTATGCGGAATTCCCGCCGTTGTCAGAGCGGCGCTTGCGTTCCAAAAGTCGGATTTAATCGACGAAATTGTTCTTGTCGGCAGAAAAGAAGAATTGCCGATTTTGAATTCTTATAAAGAAAAATACGCATTGGACAAGGTATCGGCCGTCATCGAAGGCGGAAAAAGCCGTGACGAGTCGTCGTATCTCGGATTCAAGGCGATAAGCAAAAAAAGCTCTTTCGTTGCTATCCACGATGCGGCAAGGTGCCTTGTAACTTCCGAAATGATAAAGGACGCCGTTCTTGCGGCGTATAAATTCGGCGCTGCGGCATCGGCGGAGAGGGTGGTCGACACGGTCAAAAAATGCACCCCCGACGGATTTATCGAAAAAACCGTCGACAGGGAAGGGCTTTGGCTTATCAAAACGCCTCAGGTTTTCAAGAAAAATATTTATCTCGTATCCGCCGCTTCGGCAAGAAAGGACGGTCTGACGGTTACCGACGACTGTATGATGGCGGAACATGCGGGATTTTCGGTGAAACTTGTCGATTGCGGCCGTGAAAACATCAAACTGACAACCCGTGACGACTTGGCGCTTGCCGAAACCGTCGTGAAAAAGAGAGAAGGGAAATTCGAAAAATGAGAATAGGACACGGATACGACGCCCACAGATACGGAGAGGGACTCGATTTTATTTTAGGCGGAGTTAAAATACCGTCGGATGTCGGTATGATAGCCCACTCCGACGGCGACGTTCTCTGCCACGCCGTCATCGACTCGCTTTTGGGCGCTGCGGGCCTTGAAGATATAGGACATCAGTTCCCCGACACCGATGCCGAATATAAAGGAATATCGTCGATTGAACTTCTTCATCGCACCGTTAAAATGCTTTCGGAAAACGGTTTTGAGATAGAATATATCGATTGCACCGTTGTGGCTCAAACGCCGAAAATCGGGAAATATCTCGGTTTGATAAGGCAAAGCCTTGCAAAATGTGCCGAAATAAAGGCGGAGCAAATCAACGTTAAGGCGACAACCGAAGAAAACATGGGCTTTACGGGCTCACTTGAGGGCATTTGCGCTCACAGCGTGTGCCTGCTTACCGAGCGAGGGCGATAGGCTTCGGAGGCCGAGACGGCGCCGAAGCGGTGTTTGTGCCGCACGGATATTCCGACTTTGTCGAAGGTATCCGCAACCGGGCAAGCGCAAAATACCGCCCGCAAAGCGAGCGGTGAAATCGGGACGGCGACGGGCAAAAGTCCACGTCGCGTGTTTTTAAATTCCAAACCCTGCCGTCCTTCCCAAACTGTTTCGGACAGGATGTCGTTTCCTGTCGATATCATGATATGACGGAGGGGCCTGTCCCGTGAAAAAATCAATCCGGAGGTAGAAAATGAAAATACAGATTGCACCGTCGGTTCTCGCATGCGATATGCTGAGAGTCGGCGAAGAAATAAAAAGAGCCGAAAATGCCGGAGCCGATATGCTCCACCTTGATGTTATGGACGGCGTTTACGTTCCCAACATGAGCTTCGGCTTCGATGTTATCAAAGCGATAAATACCGTCTCGACGGTACCGCTTGACGTTCATATGATGACCGTATGTCCTCAAAAATATATCGAGGTACTTAAAGCTGCCGGAGCCGATAACGTAACCGTTCACCACGATATTGCGGACGAAAAGGAAGTTATAAAAATGCTTTGCGACATAAAAAATGCCGGAATGAAGGCATCCGTCGCACTCAGGCCGAAATT
>CAYXMB010000221.1:0-2260 GCA_964466085.1 uncultured Ruminococcus sp. | reverse complement strand
ACAAAAAAGCTGTGTTCGGGCAGCTGCCCGACGACCGAGCATAACGAAAAGCAATAAATAATTCACTATAAAGAATCTGCCGTCAAGGCTCAAAAGCCCGACGGCAGATTCTTATTTATTTCGGATTATGTTCTCAGTCGGCATATATGGGAAACTTTGCGCAAAGATTTGCGACTTCGCCGAGAACACGTTCCTTTGAATTTTCAAAGTCGCAGGTTACGTCTTTCATGAAATCGGCAATGAGTCCCATTTCATCCGCACCGAAGCCTCTTGTCGTGACGGCGGGAGTGCCCACTCTGAGGCCGCTTGTTATAAACGGACTTGCGGGATCTTGCGGTATTGCGTTTTTGTTCGCCGTAATATGAACTTCGTCAAGCCTGTGCTCAAGTTCCTTTCCGCTCACACCGAAATTGCGCAAATCAAGAAGGATAAGGTGATTGTCGGTACCGCCCGATACAACTCTGAAACCGTTTCCGATAAGTTTTTCGCAAAGCACTTTGGAGTTGTCGATAACTTTCTTTTGATACAGTTTGAAATCCTCGCCGAGTGCCTCACCGAAAGCAACCGCTTTTGCGGCTATGATATGCATGAGAGGACCTCCCTGCGTGCCGGGAAATATCGCCTTATCGATTTGCTTTGCGTATTCTTCCTTGCACAAAATCATGCCTCCTCTGGGTCCTCTGAGCGTTTTGTGAGTCGTCGTCGTTACGACATCGGCATAAGGCACCGGACTCGGATGAAGTCCCGCCGCAACAAGACCCGCAATATGAGCCATATCCACCATGAGATATGCGCCGACCGAATCGGCGATTTCACGGCACTTTTTAAAATCGATTATTCTCGAATAAGCGCTTGCACCCGCAATAATAAGTTTCGGCTTTTCTTTCTTCGCAATAGCCTCCATTTTATCGTAATCAATGGTTTCGCCTACGGGATCGACTCCGTAAGAGACTATATTGAAATATTTTCCCGATATATTCACGGGGGACCCGTGAGACAAGTGACCGCCTTCGGCAAGGCTCATCCCCATAACGGTATCTCCGGGTTCGACAAAAGCGAAGAAAGCCGCAAGATTTGCGTTTGCACCGCTGTGCGGTTGAACGTTGGCGTGCTCGGCGCCGAAAAGTTTTTTCGCTCTGTCACGTGCGATATCTTCGACAACGTCGACACACTGACATCCGCCGTAATAACGTTTTGTCGGGAAACCTTCGGCATACTTATTCGTCAAAATTCCGCCTGCGGCAAGCAATACGGCTTTCGAAACTATGTTTTCGGATGCTATAAGCTCCACGTTATCTCTTTGTCTTTTGAGCTCTGCCTCACATGCCGATGCGATTTCGGGATCGTAATATTTTAAGTCTTCAAAAAAATTCATTTTTATCCTCCGGTGTTTTTCTTCTCTATTATATTTTACATAATATGAGCCGAAAAGTCAATCACTGATTTTAAACCGTCTCTCCAAATCGCAAAATTGCGAAAAAAATAAAAATTCAAGGTAAAGTTTCCCCGTCAGCACGGTAAACCGGGAGGTTGGGTATTGCATTTGCCCGTTGATTGTGCTAAAATAGAAATAATCGGATAGAGTTTCCGTTACCGAATAAGAAGGAGGTTGTTTCTTGGAAGAACTTAAAAAGATAATAGCAGGCAACATAGTATCTCTCAGGCGTTCTGCCGATATGACGCAAGCGGAGCTTGCCGAAAAACTTTGTTACTCCGACAAGGCCGTTTCCAAATGGGAACGCGGCGAATCCATTCCCGACGTTTTCGTTTTAAAGCAAGTCGCCGATTTGTTCGGCGTCGGCGTCGATTATCTGTTGCACGACCACACAAACGAAACGCCCGCCGTCAGCAAGAAAAAATCGAAATTTTCAAAAAATCATCTTTTGATTACCTTGATTTCAACCGTTTTAGTCTGGCTTATCGCAACGGGAATTTACGTCGGATTCAGCCTTTCGCCTCTTGAATTGACAAGACTTTGGCTCACCTTTATATTTGCGATTCCGGTCTCGTTTATAGTACTTCTCGTTTTCAATTCGATATGGGGCAAAGCAAAGCTCAATTTCCCGATTATTTCGCTTCTCATGTGGAGCACTTTGCTGAGCATATGCCTTGCTTTGGCACATTTTCATATCTGGTTGCTTCTTGCGGTCGGTATTCCGGGACAGATTATCATAATATTCTGGTCGGGAATAAAAGGCAAGAGAAAAATCGAGTAGGAGGCTACCCATTAATTGAGTAGCCGACCTCTCACACCACCGTG
>CAYXMB010000220.1:0-2266 GCA_964466085.1 uncultured Ruminococcus sp. | reverse complement strand
GGCTTCTGTTCGTGGCTGTGTTGCCAACCAGATTTAACAGTGACTATGCCTTTGGTCTGCTGTTTGAAAAGAGCTTTCCGTTTGTTTTCGGTTCTCTCTATCTCGGTATATTGACTGCGATTCACGGATTCTCCTTTTTTTCGATGGTGTTTCAGAGCGGTGATGTGATAAACAAGGAAGCTGTGCTCTTTTCGGAAATCGGCTTTATAGAGAAAGCCGCCGTAATCGTTTCCGCAATCGGCGTTGTTCTGATTGTTATTGTCGAGTTGTTTGTTCGCAAACGCATCGGATACTGTATTCGAGATGTGTTGACACTTGCTTCGTGCTTTGTGGTGGGATATGCATTCATAAAACTTTTGCTCTTTTTAAAACTTCGTTTGATTCTCGCTTTGTTTCCGATAGCACGGGCACTTTTGATAATTTGCTTTGCATTTTCCGTTCTTCTTTGGTTTGTGCCGAACGGAACGATTGCCGCTATGAACCGTGAGCGGGAAGTCCGAGAACGCCGGTTGATACGGCAAAAACCGCAAGAAATATCCGATAATGAAGACTTCCTTGAAGTATTCGAATCTGTGCCGACTTATGTAACGGATGATGCCGGAAACCGATATCCCGTTGAGAAGCGAGGGGATTATCTCGTTATTCGCGGCTCTTCCGGTGACTTATCTGTCCGTTGGGAGTATGTACAGGGACAGCCTTATTTTGATTTGGAAGGCACACGGTATTTCCCTCATTGATAAAGGGAAATACGGAGAACGATGAACGCTTGTGAAATTGAAAAGTGTTCGTATACGGCACACCGATAACGGGTGTGCCGTTGCCTTTTTGCGATTTTTGAATTTCGCATTTTTTCTTCAAAAGGCTGTCTTCTAATCGAAAGTGTGAAAACGGAAAACGGTGACGTGGCATTCGCTTTTTCGGGGCTTTGCGAAATTTACTCCGCCGAATGAGTCGATTAAAGAGTTGGGGGCGCAGTCGAAACCGTGTCGTTGTGTTATATGAATTTCGATTCATTAGTTTTATAAATGGGTTATTTGGCATCGGTACTTGATTTGCACCGTAATTTGTTGTAAAATATATAAAGAAGAACAAAGGAGATACGGTATGGATAACTGTAAAATTGAGACAAAGTGCGTTCAGGAAGGATACAAGCCCGAAAATTCGGAGCCGAGAATACTTCCTATTTATCAAAGCACAACTTATAAATATGACTCTTGCGAGCATTTGGGCGACTTGTTCGACTTAAAGGAAGCGGGACACATGTATACCAGAATTTCGAATCCGACTGTCGAGTGCGTTGAAAAGAAAATTGCGGCACTTGAGGGCGGTGTCGGTGCAATGTGCACATCGGCGGGACAGGCTGCAAGCCTTTGCGCCGTTTTAAATATTACGGGTGCGGGGCAGAATTTTGTGTGCCTCACAACGATTTACGGCGGTACGATTAATTTGTTCTCTGTTACTCTTAAGCGACTCGGCATTGAAGTGAGATATGTCAATCAGTCGATGAGTGACGATGAAATCAACGCTTGCTTTGATGAGAATACCCGCCTTGTATTCGGCGAAACCGTCGCAAATCCCGCACTTGAAATACTTGATATCGAAAGATTTGCGAAAATAGCTCACAGTCACGGCGTTCCGCTTGTGGTTGATAATACTTTTGCAACTCCGATATTCTGCCGACCGTTTGAATTCGGCGCCGATATCGTTATGCATTCGACAACGAAATATATGGACGGACACGCATCGGTTGTCGGCGGAGTTATCGTCGACAGCGGCAATTTCGATTGGACGGCAAACGGAAAATATCCGGAGCTCACAACACCGGACGAATCGTATCACGGCGTCGTCTATACGGAACAGTTCGGAAAAGAGGCATATATTACGAAAGCGAGAACTCAGCTTATGCGAGATCTCGGCATGACACCTCAGCCTCTTGCCGCATTTATACTGAATCTCGGTCTTGAAACACTTGCCGTTCGCATGGAACGTCATTCTTCCAATGCTCTTGCGGTTGCCGAATTTCTTGAAAACGACGAACACGTTTCGTGGATTAATTATCCCGCTCTTAAAAGTTCACCGCAATATTCCCTTAAAGAGAAATATATGCCAAACGGCATGTGCGGCGTAATTTCGTTCGGAGTAAAAGGCGGCAGGGAAGCGGCAATGAAATTCATGAATTCGCTTGAACTTGCCCAAATTGTCGTTCACGTTGCCGATGCGAGAACTTCTGTCCTTCACCCCGCAAGCACGACGCACCGTCAGTTGA
>CAYXMB010000219.1:0-2290 GCA_964466085.1 uncultured Ruminococcus sp. | reverse complement strand
ATCGACAGCGACGATTACTATATGATTGACGATTTCACGGTTTATCGGGGAAGTGACAAATTCATTTCGGTCGGGATAGTTCCGAAAGAGGAAATGAACAGTAAAGATGCGCTTGTCGAAAACGTGCTGACTTATCCGGCACCGTATACGCCCGATTCCGAGACACTGTTCAATATTTACATGGGTTTCACCTCGCTCAAGGGGGATGAAACTTACAAGCTCGGCGCCGACGAGGAGACTTTGAAGGAGTGCGGGCTTGACCGCCCCGCTTACACCGTTTCGTTTGAGTATAACGACAAGCTTTACTATTTCTTCGTGAGCGAGCTTCAGGAGGACGGAACGTATTTCGTTATTTCGAATATTTACAGCACGATAATAACGAAAGTTTCCGCCGAAAATTTCGAATATCTCGAATACGGCATTATGGATTGGATATCACCCTATATTTTCCAATACTATATAACGTCGGTTTCCGAATTTACGGTTACGACCGATAAATGCGACGTGACGTTCAAGCTTTTGCACGGCACAGATGACGACGGAAACGCCACTTTGCGTATTCTTTCAAGCAACGGTCTTTCGATTGCGGGCAATACCGACGTTGCGAATTTCAGAGAATATTACAAAGCGCTTCTGTCGCTTCAAATTCAGGATTATCTTCCCGATACCGTGCCGAATGTCGGCGGTTCTTTCGACGATTTCGTATCGGACGGCGACAATTGCGACATGACTTTTTCCTACAAAAATCTTGACGGAAAAGTCACGACTTACAAATTTTACAGGTATTCGACGAGAAGAAGTGCCGTCAGCGTAAACGGCGAGTGCACTTTCTATGTTCTCGGTGACCTTGTCGAAAAGATTTCGAACGATACGCTCCGTATTTTAAACGGAGAAACGGTTGAAGCTTACGGCAAAAATTAAAACTATACCGCCTTCGGGCGAAAAATAAAAAGAAAGGAAAACGGTATGATAAAAAAACTCGCATCGTGTGTCAGAGAATACAAGGGTCTGTCGATTGCAACTCTTGTTTTCATGGTGTTCGAAGCTTTGATTGAAACGGTGATACCGTATATTACCGCAACGCAACTTATAAATACCATTCAGCAAAGCGGCGGAAACCTCAATATCGGGGAAATCGTCAAAACGGGCATTCTCCTTGCGTTACTCGCAATGCTCTCTCTTGCCTGCGGCGGTATTGCCGGGATGACTTCGGCAAAGGCATCCGCCGGTTTTGCCAAAAATCTGAGGCACGATATTTTCGAAAAAATTCAAACTTTCTCATTCGCAAACATCGACAAATTTTCGTCGGCATCTCTTGTCACCCGTATGACAACGGATACGTCTAATGTTCAGATGTCGTTTATGATGCTTATAAGAACGGCTGTCAGAAGCCCTCTTATGCTTATTTTCTCGGTATTCATGGCGGCGTATATGGGCGGACTTCTCGCCGCAACTTTTGCCGTTGTAATACCCGTACTCGGTTTGGGATTGTTTTTCGTTGCGAAAAAGGCAATGCCCGCTTTCCACAGAGTTTTCAAAAAATACGACAGACTGAATGAGTCGATTGAAGAAAACGTCCGTGCGATGCGTGTTGTAAAGGGATTTGCGAGAGAAGAATTCGAAAAGGAAAAATTCGGAAGAGAAGCGGATTCGATTTGTGCCGACTTTACACATGCCGAAAGAATCGTTTCGCTGAATACTCCGATAATGAACTTCTGCATGTACTTCAACATGGCGTTTATTCTCACAGTCGGTTCTTATATGGCGATAAACGGTATCGGCGGAATAAACGTCGGTCACATATCGGCACTTTTGACGTACGGCGTTCAGATACTCATGTCGCTTATGATGCTTTCGATGATATTCGTTATGATAACGATGTCGGCGGAAAGCGCAAAGCGTATTTGCGAGGTACTTGACGAGGTGCCCGAAATGAAAGAATGCGAAAATCCCGTTTCGGAAATTGCCGACGGGTCGGTGGATTTCGACGGCGTAAGTTTCAAATATTCGAAAAACGCAAAGAGATGTGCTCTCGAAAATATCGAACTTCATATTAAATCCGGTATGACAGTCGGCATTATCGGCGGCACGGGTTCAAGCAAATCAACTCTCGTTCAGCTTATTCCGAGACTTTACGACGTGACCGAAGGCGCTGTCAGAGTGGGCGGTGTCGATGTCAGGGATTACGGAATCAAAGCTTTGCGTGACGGTGTGTCGATGGTCCTCCAAAAAAATCTTCTGTTTTCGGGAACGATAAAGGAAAACCTGCGTTGGGGCAACGAAAACGCCA
>CAYXMB010000218.1:0-2310 GCA_964466085.1 uncultured Ruminococcus sp. | reverse complement strand
AAAGCGGGTTTTGAAAAGTGTTCCGTGACGTACAGTCAGGTATATTACCGCATTGATGAAGATTAGAGTAAGAGAAGGAATAAATTATGGCTTTTGATGCCGCAATGGTCTCTTTCGTCACAAGAGAAATAAATGACAGAATAAAGGACGGCAAGGTTGAGAAAATTTATCAGCCTCAAAAAAACGAAATAATCATCGCAATAAGAAGCAGGGGCGAAACTCTGAGACTTCTTATCGATGTCGGTTCGTCGAACGCAAGGATAAACTTAACTTCGATGAAGCCCGACAATCCCGCAAAAGCTCCGATGTTTTGCATGATGCTCAGGAAACATTTTCAGGGAGCGAAGGCGGTGAGTGCCGAACAGCTCGGCTTCGAACGTGCGGTTCGGATTACGTTTGACGCATACGACGAACTCGGATTTTTGTCCCATAAGCATATGATAATCGAGATTATGGGAACTTACAGCAACCTCATTGTGACCGACAGTGAAGACAGAATTATAGGCGCATCGAAAATAATCGAGTTTTCTCAAAGTTCGAAAAGACCCATTATCGTTGGAGCGCACTACGAGCTTCCGCCGTCGCAAAACAAGCTCAACCCGACGGAAACCGACAGAAAAGCCTTTTTGAATGCGGCGTCATGTGCCGACGAAGAAAAGTCGGCGGCGAAATTCATTGTCGATACGTTTGCGGGAATAGCTCCCGTTACCGCAAGGGAAATTGTTTTCAAATCCTGCGGAAACACCGACGGGACGCTTTACGAATGCCGTGAAAAATTATGCGACACTTTCTTTTCCGTCATTTCCGATATCACGTGCGGAAGGGGAAAAGCGACGCTTATATGCCGAAAAGACGGAACTCCCGTCGAATACGGGTTTTTTGATATTTGCCAATACGGTACGGATACCGTCAAGACGGAATTCGAAAGTTTCGGTGAGCTTATAGATGCGTTTTTCGGTAAAAGGGCGAATTCCGAGAGGATAAAGCACCGTTCTTTCGACGTTCAGAGAATACTTTCAAACGCCGAAAAAAGGATAACGAAGAAAACGGCTTTGATTGCCGATGAGCTTGAAGCCACGTCGGACGGTGAAAAATTCAGACTGTACGGCGATCTTGTGACTGCAAATATTTACAGGTTGAAAAAGGGGCTTTCCGAGTGCACCCTCGAAAATTATTACGACGGTATGAAGCCCGTTACGGTACCTCTCGACACAAGGCTCACACCGTCGCAAAATGCGCAGAAATACTATAAAAAATATGCGAAATCGAAATCCGCAAAAGAACATCTCGCAAAACAGCTTGAGCTTTCCGCAAAGGAACTCGAATATATAAAAACCGTTTCCGACGCTTTGACAAGAGCCGACAGCGAGAAGGAAATATCGGAAATACGCTCCGAATTGTATCACAGCGGATACGCATCGAAAATGAAAGGGTACAGCGAGAAGAAAAAACTCACTCCGACTTTCGCAAAATACAGAACCGACGGCGGTTATACCGTTTATTGCGGAAAAAACAATCTCGCAAACGATTATGTGACGTTTAAACTTTCCGATAGAGGCGACTGGTGGTTTCACGTTAAAAATATGCCCGGAAGCCATGTTCTCATGAAATGCAAAAACGGAGAAGAACCGTCCGAAATCGATTTTACCGAAGCCGCAATGATTGCCGCGTGCAATTCGAAAGCGAGAGGCGGTGCGGCGGTCGATGTCGATTATACAAATGTCAAAAACGTAAAAAAACCTTCCGGTTCAAAACCGGGATTCGTTATATATCATACGAATTATTCGACACGTGTCGTGCCCGACGAAGAACAGGTGAAGGAGCTTATTTCGAAATGACGCATCACAATTTTCCTCCGGTTTGGGACGAAAATTCGAAGATAATAATTCTCGGCAGTTTTCCGTCGGTGCGCTCACGAAACGAAGGGTTTTATTACGCACACAGGCAAAACAGATTTTGGAAAGTGCTTGCCGATTTGTTCGGCACGGACGGCTTTCACGGTATTGAAGAAAAGAAGGAGTTTTTGCTCACTCACGGAATTGCTCTTTGGGATGTCGTTGCTTCCTGCGATATAACGGGAAGTTCCGACAGTTCGATAAAAAACGTTGTGCCGAACGATTTATCCGAAATTATTTCGTCGTCGTGCGTGAAAACTTTTTTCACAAACGGAAAAACCGCCGGGAAATTGTACGATAAATATTTGCTGTCGGAAATTCAAACCGAAGATATATGCCTTCCGTCGACAAGTCCCGCAAATGCCGCTTTTTCCCTTGATGCACTTGTTTCAAAATGGTCGTGTATACTTGATTA
>CAYXMB010000217.1:0-2318 GCA_964466085.1 uncultured Ruminococcus sp. | reverse complement strand
GGGTGAGAGGGATTTTGAGGTTTCGCAACCCGAACCTTCGAAACTGCGTAAAAACTTCGAGTTTATCGAGCAGCGTTTCGGTATGCCGAGTGAAGAAGAAATCCAAAATATTCTTCATCAAATGGGCAAATTCCGTCCTTCGCAAGAGCTCAACTGCGGTTCTTGCGGATACAATACGTGCCGTGAAAAGGCCGTTGCCATTTATCACGGAAAAGCGGAAATATCAATGTGTCTTCCTTATCTCAAAGATAAGGCGGAGAGTTTCTCCGATGCCGTAGTCAACAATTCGCCGAACGGTCTTATTGTACTCAATGAAAATCTCGAAGTACAGCAAATCAATGCGGCGGCACGGAAAATCATGAATATCCGTTCCGCAAACGATATTCTCGGAGACCAGGTGGTCAGAATTTTGGATCCGTCGATATTTATAAACGTTCTTATGAGCGGGAAGCCCGTTCACAACGACAGGGTATATCTTGCGGAGTACGGGCGCTATATTGAGCAGTCGGTCGTATACGACGGAGAGTCGAGACTTCTCATAGGCATTATGAGAGACGTTACCGACGAGCAAAACGAAAAGGAAAAGAAGGAAAAAATAAGCCGTAAGACAATCGAAGTCGCCGATAACGTTGTCGACAAACAGATGAGAATCGTGCAGGAAATAGCGTCGCTTCTCGGCGAAACTGCGGCTGAAACGAAAATTGCGCTTGCAAAGCTTAAGGAGTCTATAACAGATGAATGATTTGTGTGCCGATATCGGATATAAAAGTATAAATCATTACGGCGAACAGCTTTGCGGAGATCACGTCGATGTTGTCGAAACGGGAGAAGATTCAATCGTTATCGTACTTTCCGACGGGCTCGGAAGCGGAGTTAAGGCAAGCATTCTGTCGACTTTGACGTCGAAAATCATATCGACGATGCTTGCCGAAGGACTCTCTCTCGAAGAATGTGTGGAAACAATAGCCGCAACGCTTCCCGTTTGTTCGGTGAGAGGTGTTGCGTATTCGACTTTTACGATAATTCACTTAAAAAACAATCAAACGGCGGAGCTGATTCAGTACGATAACCCTCACGCCATTATTATCCGTGAGGAAAAAAAGTGGGATTATCCGAAAACCGAAATGAATATCGGCGGTAAGAAAATATATAAATCTTTAATCAAACTCCGTGAAAACGATATTTTCGTTGCAATGAGCGACGGATGCCCTCATGCCGGGATAGGAACTGCCTACAACTTCGGTTGGAAACGTGAAGAAATCGCCGATTTTATGGAGGCGCTGTCGCACGTCGGATATACGGCGAAAACACTATCGACGATGCTTGTCGACGAGTGTAACAAACTGTACGGCGGCAAACCCGGAGACGATGCTACGGCATGTGTTGTGCATATAAGAAAAAGGGTGCCGATGAATTTGCTTTTCGGACCTCCGTCAAACAGGGACGACGCCGACCGAATGATGTCTCTTTTCTTCTCCAAAGAGGGAAAACATATAGTTTGCGGAGGAACGACATCGACCATTGCCGCAAAGTTTTTGCATAAACCTCTCAGAGCGAGCTTGAATTTCGAAAGCTCCGACGTTCCGCCGACAGCCGAAATCGACGGAGTCGATCTTGTCACGGAAGGCGTAATAACGATTAACAGGGTGCTTGAATATGCAAAAGACCATCTCGGCGAGAACAAAATGTACGAGCATTGGAGCTTTAAGAAGGACGGAGCATCCCTTATCAGCCGCTTACTTTTCGAGGAAGCGACGGATATTAATTTTTACGTCGGCAGAGCGGTAAACCCTGCACATCAAAATCCCGAATTGCCGATTAATTTCAATATTAAGATGAATTTAGTCGATGAACTTTCGGCGTGTCTTAAAAAGATGGGTAAGAAAATAAAAGTAAGCTATTTTTAAGGAGTAAGCTATGGGAATCAGAAAATTCGATACTAAGGTACAGCACCTTAAATATAAAGTACTTCGGGAAGTTGCACGTGAGGCGTGGAACGATACGCTTCTTCAAAAACTTGTCGATATTCCCAAGACGATTGTACCCGGAAAAACTTCCACAATGCGTTGCTGTGTTTATAAGGAAAGAGCGATTTTGGCGGAAAGAGTTAAAATCGCAATGGGTGGGGACAAAGACAATCCCAACGTAATCGAAGTCATTGATATCGCATGTGACGAATGTCCCGCAGCGGGATACGAAGTTACAAGCTCTTGCAGAGGTTGCCTTGCTCACAGATGTGAGGACGTTTGCAAAAGGGGAGCGATATCTTTCGATCACAACCATGTTGCGCATATCGATAAATCGAAATGCGTTGAATG
>CAYXMB010000216.1:0-2339 GCA_964466085.1 uncultured Ruminococcus sp. | reverse complement strand
GTCCGGCAAAAAACTTTCCGTTGTCACAACGGTTTTCGCAGAATACGATTGGGTAAATCAGATTATCGGCGAAAACAGCGAGAGTGCCGACGTTACACTGCTTTTGGACAGCGGAGCCGATCTTCACAACTTTCAGCCTACGGCAGACGATATAATAACCGTCGCAACGTGCGATATGTTCATATACGTCGGCGGTGAATCGGACACTTGGGTCGATGACGTCCTCGCACAGTCGCAGAATCCCGATATGACGGTTATAAATCTGTTTGACGTTCTGGGAGACAGCGTTAAAGACGAAGAGGTTGTCGACGGCATGGAACATGACGGCAACGGAGAGCTCGAAAATCACGATGAGCACGAAGAAGAAAAAGACGAGCATGTGTGGCTCTCGCTTAAAAATGCCGCAACCGCTTGCAAGGCAATCGGAGAAAAACTGTGTGAAATCGACAGGGCACATGCCGAAAGTTATAAAGCGAATACGGAAAACTATTGCAAAAAGCTAAGTGCATTAGATGCAGAATACAAGTCCGCAGTCGATGTGTCACCCGTAAAAACTCTGCTTTTCGCCGACCGCTTCCCCTTCAGATACTTGACCGATGATTACGGAATCGAATATTACGCCGCTTTTTCCGGCTGTTCGGCAGAAAGCGAGGCAAGCTTCGAAACGGTAGCTTTTCTTGCCGGAAAAATCGATGAGCTCGGACTTTCGACGGTCATTACACTTAAAGGCTCGGACGGAAGCATTGCCGAAACAGTCATCAACACAAGTTCCGTCGAAAACATTGAAATTTCGGTACTCGATTCAATGCAAACAACCACTTCAAAAGACGCAAAAAACGGCACAACATATCTTTCGATTATGGAAAGCAATCTCGAAGTGCTGAAAAATGCATTGAACTGAGGAGGTGCGAAAATGGCTCAACTTATATGTCGGAATCTATCTTTGGGATATGACGGAAAAGAAATATTAAGCGGTCTTGATTTTTCCGTAAATTCAGGTGACTATCTCTGCATAATAGGAGAAAACGGAAGCGGAAAATCAACACTTATGAAAACTCTTTTGGGACTTCGCAAACCGATGAAAGGCAGTATTGAAACGGGAGACGGTCTTTTGCAAAGCGAGATAGGATATCTCCCTCAGCAAACGCCGGTGCAAAAAGATTTCCCGGCATCCGTTTTCGAAATCGTCATTTCGGGCTGTCAGGGCGGGATGAGATTTCGTCCTTTCAACGGCAAAAAAGAAAAAGAGCTTGCCGAAAAGGCAATGCAAAAAATGAATATTATTCCCTTGAAAAGCAGGTGTTACCGAGAACTTTCGGGCGGTCAACAGCAAAGGGTTTTGCTTGCAAGAGCTCTGTGCGCCGCAAAAAAGCTCTTGTTACTTGACGAGCCGGTTTCGGGACTTGACCCGAAAGTCACGTCGGATATGTATCGGTTGATCGGAAAGCTCAACCGAGAGGACGGCATGACCGTTATTATGATTTCCCATGATTTAAGCGCCGCCGTAACGTGGGCAAGCCATATTTTGTATATCGGAAAGAAAATATTTTTCGGTACCAAAGACGAGTATTTGTCAAGTGATATCGCAAAAGGGCTTTTGACGTCGGGAGGAGAACAATGAGTGCACTGATTGAAAAACTGGCTTTTTATTTTGATTTTCCTTTCGTGAAATACGCCCTTACAGTCGGAGTTTTGATTTCGCTCTGCTCCTCTCTTTTGGGCGTAACTCTTGTGCTCAAGCGTTTTTCGTTTATAGGTGACGGACTGTCTCACGTTGCTTTCGGTGCAATGTCCGTAGCGGCTGTTGCGGGACTTACAAACGAAATGACCGTAGTATTACCCGTCACTGTTCTTTGCGCCGTTTTACTTCTGTGCACAGGGCAGAACGCCAAAATCAAAGGAGATGCCGCCGTTGCGGCAATATCCGTTTCGTCACTTGCGATAGGCTATATGGTAATGAGCATTTTTCCGTCATCGTCCGGTAACGTTGCGGGGGATGTTTGCACAACGCTGTTCGGTTCGACCTCTATTTTAACTCTTACCGAAACCGAAGTGTGGTTTTGCGTCGGACTGTCCGTCTTCGTCCTTGCGGTTTTCGTTTTATGCTACAACAAAATATTTTGCATAACGTTCGATGAGGATTTTGCAAAAGCGGTCGGAACAAAAGTGAAAATATATAACTTTTTGCTTGCAACCGTCATTGCAGCGGTCATCGTTCTCGCCATGAATCTTGTGGGCTCTTTGCTTATTTCGGCTCTTGTGATTTTCCCTGCTCTGTCCGCAATGAGAGTTTGCAAAAATTTCAAAGGGGTAACGGTTTGCGCCGCCGTTATCTCCGT
>CAYXMB010000215.1:0-2342 GCA_964466085.1 uncultured Ruminococcus sp. | reverse complement strand
GCCCCGCCTATGGGGAGCGCCCTTTACGGCGTGCTCCCCACAGGCGGGGCGATTTTATATCGGAAAGTTAATTGACAAGCAACACGGCAAAGTTTACAAAGGGGATTTGCCGCAAAGAAAAGGTTCAGAAAGTTACGGTATAAGTGTTATCGCCTGCGGCGTGTTCTTTTTCCGAAATTTCAAAATACGTTTTGCCGTTGCAAACCTTGAAATCGACTTTTTCGCCGTTTTTCATAACGCTTGCGGCTTCCGCCGTATGAAGGATAACCGTAAACGAAGGTTCGTTTTTCATTCCTTTAATTTCCGGGTCGGAGAGTTTGTAAGTTTCGACAGGGCGTTTTTCACGGCCGCTGTATGAGCCCTCTCTTTTCTTAACGGTGAAATCAAAGGAGTTGTCCGTTGAATTTGAGATTTCCATATCGGTTGTCGTGTATGCGCCGTTTAAGTAGTCATAAGTTAAACCGTCGTCATTGTAAAGAGTGAAGGTGCAATTCTCTCCGTGATAGAGGTTAAGAGTATAATGCGTGTCACATGTTCTTTCGACGCACTGCGCCGCTTCGGTCGTCGGGACAATACTGCCGCACTTTACAAACAGCGCACCGCCTCTTCCTTCGGGTATTTTGTAATCGATAACTCTGTCGCCGTCATAAATTTCATCGGTGAAATAGTCATACCATTTGCCTTCCGGCAGAGTAATTTTCATGTCGAAAACGCCGACAAGGAAACTGTCACCGAACATATAGCAGTTAGCTATATAGTCATATTCGGGACGGTCGCTGTACATCAAAGAGAATGCTCTTGCAATCGGCATAGCACTTTGAGCTGCCTTATGAGCCATAGAATAAATATACGGGAAAAGGGAAGAGCGGAGTTTTCCGTAATAGCGGGTCATATTTTCAAGCTCGTCTCCGAGAAACCAAGGCTGTTGCCAGTTTCTCCAACCGAGTTGCTGTACCCAAGGCATAAAGAATGCATAATGAATTCCTTCGGGAATGGTCGCTTCCATATCGGCGGTTACGTTGGCATGACCCGAAAGTCCGTAGTTGAGCATTGCAACGACAGTGTCGAATCCGCCTCCCGTATCGCCTGCCCACGATGCGCAGTATTGCTGACTTCCGGCAAACATACACGGCGTATAAATAATGGCACGGCGTCCGTCGGTATAATCTCTGAAGCCTTCCATCATTTGCTTTACATAAAGCACGGGATAAACGTTATGAACTTCATCGTCGAAATATTTTCCCGCCCACAGTCTGTCGGGGTGGTCGTTTACTTGGAATGCACCGTCAAGTTTGAATGCGGAAGCACCGTTGTCGACGAACTTCTTAAGATGTTCGAACCATGCCTCGTTGCGCTTTGTCAAATTATCCATGTAGTTAGGGCATGCAAAGTGTTCATCCAAAATCGATGCGCCCTCGTAAGTATATTCTTTATTATATTTTTTCGCATATTCTCCGGCAAGGCGTTCTTCTTCCCACAAAAGGTCATAGTCTTGGCAGAGCCACAGGCTGAGCTTGAAGCCCATTTGACGTAAATTATAGAAGAAAGTTTCGGGTCCGCTTTGATTTTGCGGGAGCCATCCCGGTATATAGAACCTGTCCTCGTCAAACTTTTTATCTACTGTTCTGTCGTAGTGCTGTGTCATCCACTGCGGTTCAAGTCCGACCATATCGCACGGGATATCTTCACGTCTGAACGTAAGGCAGTCGTAAAGCATTTCCCTTGCATTTGTCTGTTCGTTAAGAACGAAAGTATGACCGTAGAATGATTTCGGCATCATAAGCGGTTTTCCGACGATGCGTGAGTGAAGTTCAAGTATATCGGTGAGTTTGTGGGACGTCGGGACAAACAGATAAAAATCGATACAGCCTTTGTGAGCGGCGATTTTGATTTTGTCGCTTTCCTCTTTTCCGATGTCATATGTGCTTGCATAAGTGCAATTCAAGAGCATTCCGTAACCGTTTGTGCTCATTATATACGGAATGGGACCGTATGAGGCGATATTTCTTATGTCGATTCTCGAAAAAGTGCCGCGTCTTGCAATATTTTCACGGCTTTCGTCGCCGAGTCCGAAAATTCTTTCATCGTCCGAGAGTGATACGGTTACGGTAAAGCCTTTGTTTTTATATTCGGCTCCTTCGAATCCGTCAAAGTCGAAAGTTACGGGAGACTTTGTTCCGACAACCGTAAGGCTTGAGGTGTTTTTGTCGACAATAAGTTCCGCACCGTTTGCAACAACGGTGAAAGTGTCGCCGTTTTCGGCGCTTTCGGCTTCGATATCTCCGCTTTCTTTCAGAACGTTATATCTTGAAAGTAAGCTTTCTTTAAATTCGCCGTTTCTT
>CAYXMB010000214.1:0-2352 GCA_964466085.1 uncultured Ruminococcus sp. | reverse complement strand
TCGGATGAATTCTTCCGTCGGAAATAAGTTTTTCAAGCGCGATTCTCGCAACCTCTCTTTTGACGGGGTCAAAACAGGATATCGTAATCGCTTCGGGCGTATCGTCAACTATAAGGTCGACGCCCGTAAGTGTTTCTATCGTGCGGATGTTTCTGCCCTCACGGCCGATAATACGGCCTTTCATTTCTTCGCCGGGCAGATTTACTACCGATACCGTAACTTCTGCAACGTGGTCAGCGGCACAGCGCTGAATTGCAAGAGCTATAATATTTTTGGCTTTCGTGTCGGCTTCGTCTTTGAACTGCTCTTCAAGCATTGTCATTCTTATCGCCTGTTCATGCTTGACTTCGTCAACCATTTCTTCGATAAGTCTGTCTCTTGCCTGTTCGCGCGTCATACCCGAAATACGTTGAAGCGCAATAAGCTCTTCTTCTTTCAACCGATCGATTTCAGCTGTTTTTTCGTCGTTTTCTTTTATGCGTTTGTTAAGTGCTTCGTCCTTTTTGTCAAGGGCATCCGCCTTTTTGTCAAGCGTTTCTTCTTTGGAAGAAACACGGCGTTCCTGACGTGAAAGCTCATTTCTTCTCTCTTTGATTTCCTGGTCGAATTCATTCTTTGATTTGATAATTTCTTCTCTGGCTTCAATGAGAGCTTCTTTTTTCTTGGATTCAGCCGCTTTTACGGCTTCTTCGAGAATTTTTTTGGCCTGAGCCTCTGCGCTTCCGATTTCTCTTTCGGCCACACGTTTGCGATGAGCAACACCGACAAAAAAGAAAACAACGGCAACAATCACGGCAACGACTGCCGCAATTATATACGGTAAGTATTTTTCCATCTTTGCACCTCCGTTTCTTATAAAATCGGTATGAAAACGGGTATTCATCGGCAAGTTCAACTTGAATTTGCCGAACAAACTCTACCCATTTTTGCATACTTTATATCATTTTACAACCTTTCAGCCTCAATGTCAAGAAAAAATTATCATTTCAATTAATTACCGAAAATTTTTCTCCGCAATCACCGTTTTGAAAAAGCTCCTCTCCCCGTTTTTCGGGAAAGTAAAGCTTTTTGCCCCGCAATAAACAAGCTTATATTCGGTGGCAAAATACGGGCTTTTAAAAACGCGCGAAAAAAACGTTGACACCGCATTAATTTATATGTAAAATTAAGATGCGAAAAAGATATTGCCGAAATCCGATCTCAAACGCATGGGTTTCTCAAAGCATCTTGAAGCAAAGATAAAACGAAAGGATAAATTAAAATGAACGAATCGGATAACAGAATTGTTTTGAACGATGAAGACGGAAACGAAACGGAGTTTGAATTCATTGACCTTATCGAATATCAAGACGAAGAATTTGTTGTTCTTCTGCCCTGCGATGAAGTCGACGAAGCGGGAGAAGTTGTAATTTTGAAAATTGACGATACGGACGACGGATATGAAGAGTCATACGTGAGCGTAGATGACGAGTCGGTTCTCAACGCCGTTTTTGATATTTTCAAAGATAAATTCAAAGACGAATTCGACTTTGTCGATTAAGCCTCCGAGTATTCATATGACCTATGTAACGTCGGATTTACACGGATATCCCGTCGAAAAGATAAAGGAAAAACTAACGGAAATAGGATTTGATGAGGGCGACCGTCTTTACATTTTGGGTGACTGCATAGATCGCGGACCCGACGGCTTGAAAATCGTTCTGTGGGCAATGTCACAAACCAATGTAACCTTGCTTTTGGGAAATCACGAAGCGATGATGCTTGAAAACAGATTTCTTCTTGACGGGGAAACCGTCCCGTCGGTTTTGGACTTGAAAGGGGAACAGCGTGATTCGTATTGCATTTGGCTTTCAAACGGCGGGTGCGCCACGCTTGACGGAATGCAACGGCTTTCCGCCTCTCAAATCAAAGATATATTCGGTTTTCTTGAAAATGCTCCGCTATACAAAGAAATCGAAGTAGACGGAAAAATATTTATTTTAACTCACAGCGGTCTGGGCTCATTTGACGCCGACAAGCCGCTTTCCGAATATTCTAAGTCCGATTTGATTTGGGCGAGACCTTCTCTTGATACAAGGTATTACGAAGACGGAAAAATCGTCGTTTTCGGACATTCTCCGACAGTGCTGTTCGGGGACGAGTTTCGCGGCAAGCCTATTTTTACGGAAACATGGTATAACATCGACGTAGGTGCCGGATGGGGAATGTCACCCGTTATCCTCCGTCTTGATGACAACAAAGTATTCCGCGTATAAAGACAGAAATTTAAATAAGCCGTCACGAATGCTATTGATTCTGCATTCGTGACGGCTTATTTTTAGTGTGCTCGGCATGCATTATTACTCGGTGGTG
>CAYXMB010000213.1:0-2395 GCA_964466085.1 uncultured Ruminococcus sp. | reverse complement strand
CTTTGGGGAGTTGCCGACAGAACCGACTATGACCTCACACAACACGCAAATCACAGCGGCAAGCCTATGGATTATTTCGATCCCGAAACAAACGAGAAATACGTGCCTTATGTAATTGAGCCGTCTCTCGGTGCCGACCGTGTGGCTCTTGCTTTCCTTATCGATGCATACGATGAAGAAACGGTCGATGCCGAAAAGAACGATACGAGAGTTGTGCTTCATCTTCATCCCGCTCTTGCTCCCTACAAAGCGGCGGTTCTTCCTTTGTCCAAAAAACTTTCCGACAAAGCGGGTGAAGTATTCGATTCTCTTTCGAAGAAATTCACCGTCGATTTTGACGAGACGGGTTCAATCGGCAAGAGATACCGCCGTCAGGACGAAATCGGAACGCCTTATTGCATAACTTACGATTTTGACTCCGAAACCGACGGTTGCGTAACCGTTCGCGACCGTGATACGATGGAACAGGTCAGAATTCCCATAGAAAATATCGAAGCCTACATTTCGGAAAAAATCGATTTTTGACAGCGAAAAATTATAAATCATAAGCGGGTACGACCCGCATAAAAGAACGGGCTTTTGCCCGTGATAATTCAGGAGTTTATATGAATTTTACGATTTCAAGCGACGATGCCGTCGCCATATGTTCCACATCGGGAGCGGAGCTCATCTCTTTCGAAAAGGACGAAACCGAATACTGCTGGTACGGAATTCCCGAACATTGGTCGGGCAGGGCACCGGTTCTGTTTCCGATTTTATGTTCACCGAAGGACGGAAAAATCATAGCCGACGGCGTAGAGTACGATATGCCGAAGCACGGACTTGCACGCAAATGCGAGTTCAAGCCCGTTGAGGTGACTCCCTCCAAAGTCGTATTCGAACTTTGCGAAAACGAGGAGCTTCTCTCGCATTATCCTTATAAGTTCTGCCTCAGAATCACTCATGAGGTATTCGAGTCGGGATTCGAGACAACGTACAGGGTAATAAATACGGGAGACAAAAAAATGACTTTCTGCATCGGAGGTCATCCCGGTTTCAACTGTCCTGTTTTCGAGGGCGAGAAGTTCGAAGATTACAGTATTTATTTCGACGGGTACGGAGACGCCGTTATGTCGGTTACACAGGAAGGAACGGGCTATATGTGCCCCGAAATTCCGAAACTTAACCTTGTTAAAAACGATGAACTTGCTCTCAACTACGGCGATTTCGACAACGACGCTCTTATAATCGAAGGGCTTAAAAATAAGTCGGTGAAACTCATCAACAGAAATACGGGGCACGGATTTAAATTCGATTTCGAAAGGTTCGATGCTCTGGGCATATGGACTCCCGTCAAGATGAATTCCCCGTTCCTCTGCCTTGAACCTTGGTGCGGGCTTCCCGCCGCAACGAACGAAACGGCACATCTTGAAGATAAAAAATACGCAAAAACGCTTGAATCCGGCGAATATTTCGAAACTTCCTATAAAATGACGGTGATTTGACCGTAAAATGCTTTCGGGCAGAGCCCTCACTCTGCCCGAAAACGGTATTTCGGAGGAAAAAATGAATTTATGCAGTCCCAAAACAGTCAGAGAATTGCTTTTGAAGTACGGCCTTTCACCAAAAAAAGGTTACGGACAGAACTTTCTTATAAATCCGGACATTCCCGAAAGAATTGCGGCAAGCAGTGCGCTCGGATGCGATGCCGGGTATGAAGGATTTAACAGTGAGAAAAGGGCGGTGTGCGCTTTCGAGATAGGTCCCGGTATCGGCGCCATGACTTCCCGCCTTTCGGATTTCTTCGAAAAAGTGGTTGCGGTGGAAATAGATAAAGGGCTTATTCCGCTCCTTGGCGAAACGCTCGCCGAATGTGACAATGTCGACGTGATAAATGCCGATTTTATGGAAATCGATTTGAAGGAGCTTTTTGAAAATACGGCGCACGGTATGCCGGTAAGAGTATGCGCAAATCTTCCGTATTACGTCACGACTCCCGTTTTAATGAAACTTCTCGAAGAATATCCGCTTTCGGAAAAGTCTCCTATAGAATCGGTAACGGTTATGGTTCAAACGGAAGTTGCCGACAGGATATGCGCCTCCCCCGAAAGCCCGAACTACGGTGCTCTTTCCGCATCGGTCGCACTTTACGGCAAAGCCGAAAAACTTTTCACGGTAAGTGCCGGGAATTTTTATCCCGCACCCAAAGTGTCGTCCGCCGTCGTTCAGATTACGCTGTACGATAACGGGATAAATGAAGTATTCGACAAGGTGCCGAGCGGAGACAGCGAAAAAGAGCTGTTCGTGTCGAGGGTAAAAAAACTGATTGGTCTTGCTTTTCTTAAAAGAAGAAAAACGCTTGTCAACGCTCTTTCGGGGGATTTTTCAAAAGAAAAAACCGAGAGTGCGCTTGATG
>CAYXMB010000212.1:0-2435 GCA_964466085.1 uncultured Ruminococcus sp. | reverse complement strand
AGGGACTTCTTAACGTCTTCTATAAACGAAACTCCCGAATCATCATAATCAAACAGACTCTGTACAGACGTAAAACGTGAAGGGTCATAGTACAGGCTCGATGCGATTTCCTTGTTTACGAGCATTATCTCGTATTCGCCGACTGCACGGTTGTTGGGTATCGCATATGTACAGCCGTCATACTGAGCACCGTCAAGAAGAGACGGGAAAATGTAGCTGCGGAGTACCTTGCTTTCATCCGCAAGGTTGTCGTGAAGATCGGAAAGCTGGAGGCTGTCCGCAAGAGTGACAAACTCATCGTAACCGTGAATCAAAAATATGTCGAATTGATTATTGGCAACTGCGGGATACGATGCGAACAAGGCCGCATTCATAGCCTCGTATATATTGTCCTCGTCGTCGAACGTCAAAACGTCGGTCTTACTCACATAATCGGTATCGGGAACGTATTCTTCGCCCTTTGCCGCAGCTTCACGTTCTTCTTTTTTTTGCTGTGCCGCCGCGTCTTCTGCTTCTTCTGTGAGAACACGGCAGTTTTCTATTTTCGCAAGCACGTTCTTGTCGTAGTCTTCGGTTGTGAACACTTTGAGTTTAATAGCCGTGCTGAACTGAGCTTGCGTTATTTCGTTAATCGCTTTTTCAACTTGAGAAACGGATTCGGCATCTACTTCGGTGCCTTCGGCCGCCTGAAGCCAAAGTGTCAAGGTCATGGCAACTCTTTGACCTGCCGCTTCGTCGGTGTCTTCTTCTTCGTTAACGCAACTTGTAAATGCAAAGCAGCTGACAAGCATTATAAGTGCGAGAAAAGCTGACATTAATCTTTTTTTCATGAGCATTCCTCCTGTGGCTCCAAACATACATATTAAGTATAAATTATTTATCGTAAAAAGTCAATAGTTTTGGCATCGGTTTTTGCCGAAACGAAGTTATTTTCCTCAGTTTCGCCGACCGACGTCGACTTTAAACTCAGTCAAGATAATCTTTCAGCAACTTCGAACGGCTCGGATGCCTTAATTTCCTGAGTGCCTTTGCTTCGATTTGCCGTATTCTCTCACGGGTTATATCGAAAGCGTTACCGACTTCTTCGAGAGTATGACTTTTGCCGTCGACAAGCCCGTAACGAAGTTTCAAAACCTGTGCTTCCCTTTCGCTGAGAGTACTCAGCACGTCGTTGATTTGCGCTTTCAGCATTCCGTTTGCCGCAACGGCATCGGGAGCGGGCGTATCGTCATCCGGTATAAAATCTCCGAGATGACTGTCCTCCTCTTCTCCTATCGGGATTTCAAGTGAAACGGGTTCTTGCGCTATACGCATGATTTCCCTGACTTTTTCCTCACTGGTTCCCGTTTGTTCCGCAATTTCAGCAGTCGTTGCTTCGCGACCTTTTTCCTGCAAAAACTGACGTGAGATTCTCGAATATCTGTGAATTGTCTCTACCATGTGAACCGGTATTCTTATAGTTCTCGCCTGATCGGCAATGGCACGGGTTATCGCCTGCTTTATCCACCATGTCGCATAAGTTGAAAACTTATAACCTTTTCTGTAATCATACTTATCAACGGCTTTTATAAGTCCGAGATTGCCTTCTTGAATCAAGTCCAGCAAAAACATGCCTTTCCCCACGTATCTTTTCGCAATCGAAACAACAAGCCGCAGGTTGGACTCAACAAGAGCGCATTTCGCATCGTCATCGCCGTTTTCGGCTTTTTTTGCAAGTTCGAGTTCCTCCTCAACGGAAAGAAGTTCTATTTTGCCGATTTCACGCAAGTACATACGGACGGGGTCGTCTATTGTCAGCCCTTCGATCTTGAGCGCCTTTTCCATGTCTTCGGCGTTTCCGAAACTTTCGACTTCGGCTTCGATTTCACCGGTTTCCGCATCGGGCTCGTTGATTATTGTTATTCCCGCACTTTCGATTTTTTCGTAAAGCTTTTCGACAGCATCCATGTCAAGTTCGGAAACTTCGCTGTGCCTCGTTATTTCTTCAAGTGCAAGATACCCCTGTGCTTTTCCTTTTTCAATAAGCCCGTCAAGGGTAAATGTCTTTTCGTTTGCCATTATTACAGATCCTTTCGGCTTTTATAATTATCGTCCGAAACGGACGGTGAATCACATATTTTTAAGCTTTGAATACTTAATAAAGAGTCTGCGAAGCGCCTTCTTTTCGATTTGCCTTATACGCTCTCTTGTAATTTGAAGTCTTTGCCCGATTTCTTCAAGAGTATACGTTTTACCATCGTAAAGACCGTAGCGAAGCTTTATGACAAGAGCTTCTCTGTCGCTGAGAGCGTGTAATGCACTCTCGATTTCTTCTTTCAACAGAGATTTGTAAGCTTCGTCTTCCGGAGACGGAGTATCCGAATCGGGAATAAAATCTCCGAGATGGCTGTCTTCCTCTTCGCCTATCGGTGATTCAAGAGATATGGGAGTTTGAG
>CAYXMB010000211.1:0-2452 GCA_964466085.1 uncultured Ruminococcus sp. | reverse complement strand
CTTAAGATAAACGGGGTTAAAGACGTAACAACCTGCACCCTTCTCGCCAAACCCGAACGCCGTGAGGTTGAATTCGTGCCGGATTACGTCGGATTTGAAATTCCCAACGAATTCGTCATCGGCTACGGGCTTGATTACGATGAAAAATACAGGACTTTGCCCTATGTCGGCATATTGAGTCGAAGCGTTTACGAAAACGCCGAAAAATAATGCGCACGGCGGCGAAAAACGCCGTTAAAGTGCATTAGTAACATATCACGCAGCAGCGGTCTGTGAGGAGGAACAGATGAAGAAAGCCATAAAAACGCTAGTCGTTTACATGCTGATTTTCGGAATTGTGCTGGGCGTATGCGCCCTCTTGTGGAAAAAAACGACTCCGGAAAGCGCATATTACAGCGACGTTGTAAAATATTTTCAAAACGAGAGAGTCAGAAATTTCGAAATCGACAAGAAAAATAATCTGACGATGATAATAAGAAGCGAGTCGGAAGGCGGAAGCGACATAACGGTGTCATATAAGCTTCGCAGCCTTGACTTATTTTACCTTGATCTTCACGAGTTGATTCTCGAACAGACTCAAAGCGGAGTTATCGAAAGTTACGATATGCCCGCTCCGACTCAGATTCCCGCATGGGTGGGGTACCTGCCGTATATTATTCTCATTGTCGTTATAGTGGGAATATGGATTTATATGATGAATCAGGCGACCGGCGGCAAAGGTTCGAAAATCGGAAATTTCGGAAAAGCGAGAACGAAAACGCCGTCCGGCGGTAAAAACAAGGTGTATTTCAGCGACGTTGCCGGAGCCGACGAAGAAAAAGCCGAGCTTGAAGAAATCGTCGAATTTCTCAAAGACCCCGAAAAATTCACGTCACTCGGTGCCAAAATACCTCACGGCGTATTGCTGATGGGCCCTCCCGGTACGGGTAAAACGCTTCTTGCGAAAGCCGTAGCCGGAGAAGCCGGAGTTCCTTTCTATTCGATTTCGGGTTCCGATTT
Organism: uncultured Ruminococcus sp.; assembly: GCA_964466085.1. Taxonomy (GTDB): domain Bacteria; phylum Bacillota; class Clostridia; order Oscillospirales; family CAG-272; genus RUG14199. The sequence goes on along the minus strand of CAYXMB010000211.1, from coordinate 1,453 downwards.
CGTTGAAATGTACGTCGGTGTCGGCGCATCGAGAGTGCGTGACCTTTTCGAAACGGCAAAAAGGTCACCCGCATCGATTATCTTTATAGATGAAATAGATGCCGTAGGACGTCACAGAGGCGCCGGACTCGGCGGAGGACACGACGAGAGAGAACAAACGCTTAATCAGCTTTTGGTTGAAATGGACGGATTCGGCTCCAAAGAGGGAATTATCGTAATGGCGGCAACGAACCGTCCCGATATCCTGGACCCCGCTCTTTTGAGACCCGGCAGATTCGACAGACAGGTTACGGTAAACTATCCCGATATAAAAGGCAGAGAAGAAATACTCAAGGTTCATGCGAAAAACAAGCCTTTCGAGGAGGACGTCGACTTTGCGACCGTTGCGAAAACGACATCGGGATTTACGGGTGCCGACCTTGCGAATCTTCTTAACGAAGCGGCGCTTCTTGCGGCACGCAAGGACAAAGCTTTAATCGGCATGTACGAAATCGAGGAAGCGTTCAGAAAAATAATCGCCGGACCTCAGAAAAAGTCGATGAGGATAAAGGAAAGCGAAAAGAAAAAGACCGCATACCACGAAGCGGGACATGCGATTTTATCATACGTTCTTCCTTCGATGGACCGTGTTCATCAGATATCGATTATACCCAGCGGAAACGCTCTCGGCTATACGCTCAACGTTCCCGATGAGGACAAATACAGCGTTTACAAGCGGGAACTCAAAGAAAAAATCACGATGCTTCTCGGAGGCAGGGCTGCCGAAAAAATTATTTTCGACGATATTTCGGGCGGAGCCTCAAACGATATCGAGAGAGCAACGGCGATAGCCCACAAGATGGTAATGCAACTCGGAATGAGCGATGAGTTGGGACCTATTATGTTCGGTAACGGTCAGAGCGAAGTATTTCTCGGCAGAGACTTTTCGAGCGGTAGAGATTATTCCGAAGAAACCGCATCGAAAATCGACGGGGAAATTCACAAGATAATAAGCGAGGCGTATGATAACGCCATAAGACTTCTCCGGGAAAACATCGACAAGCTCCACTTTATCGCCGAATATCTCGTGAGAAGCGAAACTATGGACGGTGAACAATTCGAAAAAGTCATGAAAGGCGAGACGACCTTTGAAGAACTCGACGAGATGGTAGCCGACAGGAAAAAGCGCAGTGAAGAAGAAAACGAGCACCGTCGCAAAGTTATAGAAGAAAACGAGCGCCGACGCGAAGAAGAAAGAAAAGAAGCGGAAGAAAAAGAAAAGGCACGCCATGACGGCTTGTCGGATGAGCTTTCCGAAGACGAAAATTCCGACGGAGACTCTGATTTATAAACCGAAGGCGTAATCCGAAGCCCGTCGGAAAAATAAAACAAAATAAAACGAAAAGGCATGATTCGAACTGATGTGACCCCCAAAAGTTAGACTTTTTTAGCGTAGTAGTTTTACGACTGCTAC
>CAYXMB010000210.1:0-2456 GCA_964466085.1 uncultured Ruminococcus sp. | reverse complement strand
AAAATACTGACTACATTATACAATATTATTGTCGTTCAGTCAAGGATTAACGATTGTTTTTAAAAGATTAACGATAAAATTCAAGAATTAACGATTTCGTTAATCTGAATCGTTAATCTTTTTGATTGCTTGCATCTTTTTGAGTGTTTTATAAAGACTTATTTGCACCTTTTTCCATTCTCGGTGGCTACTCATTGAGGGAGTATCAAAATGGGTTTCCAAAACGCACACCTTTGTCCTAATGAGTAAGGGGATAAAAGACTTTGGGCAAATTCAAAATCGGTAAGTCAGCCCTATAAATATATATTTCAGACTGTCGACAAAGCCCTGTTTGGGGACTTTGTCAACAGTCTGAAAAAAAGGGTGTAACCCCTTTTTTTCGAGGTTACACCACATTTTCTAAAATACTTCCTTATTAACCTTAAGCTAAGTTACGGGGCGTTTTTGAATTCGGCAGGGCGTTAAACTTTGCGCTGTTCCCGATACGGGGGTGATTTTTATGCTTTGTAAAATAAATTACAGCTTTTCAAGCTTGAAAACGACCGGACGGTATCCGTCGGTACAGCAAGTGACGAAAACGTCCTGGCCGCCTCTTGCCATACCGTAAACAGTGCGTTGAATATCCGCCCATGCCCAACCGCAAAAACCTTCGGGCATGTCCCAAGGACGGTTTATATCGGTTACAAACGTATCACCGACTTCGAAATGAGTGCAGGGAGTCCATATTTCGGGATTTGCCGCATATTCTTCGACCATATCGGCGTGAAACAGTTTTTTCATAACCGTTATTTTAACTCTGTGAGATTTTATTGATAAATTATTCGACATAACGCAATCTCCTTTTTTTCTAAGTATAGCATACAAGTCGTATAAAATCAACTTCAAATTCCGATTGCGGAATCAATCGAAAACGGCGCCGTTGACACTTCTTGCAAACGGTGATATAATTCAAATAACGGCGGTTGCTTTCGGTGTTGAAATTTTTATATCGCAAAGCCGTCGGATTTAAAGAAGCAAAGGAATTTCGAGTGATGGGAAAAGAAAGAAAGTGCGACGAGAAGAAAGTTTTTGAAATTCTTGCGAAAGACAGTAAAATATGTGTTCTCGAAAACGGTGTTTTATCGGCTGATTTCGGCTCTTTGACTTTCGGTTATCGGTTCGAAAGCTCCGACATCGAAAGGTGCGAAGTTATTCTTTGCGGAATAAAGAAACGTGACGAAAAGGAAGAAATTTTACTCCTGCTCCCCGAAAACGATGAAGAAAAAACCGTCGAGGTTAAAAATCTGAGTTCTTTTTGCGTATTTCGTGATACGAGGGTAAGATGCGCCTTTTTTGAAACAACGCCTTTTGACGATATAATTTCCGTTTCTTCGCAGTTGTCGTTTGCTGCCCGAATTTACGGAGAGGATATTTTAACGGACGATGAAAAGGAGCTTCTTCGAATCGGAGAATTTGCGGCACTGAAGGAGTCGTCTCTTTATTATATGAGCGCTTTCTCGTGCGAGAAGTGCGCCGAATACGCCGCGCGTGAGGACGCCGAACTTGCGAGTGCGTTTGCGGAGCTTTCAAAACTTGACGGACTCGGAAAAAGAAAAAAGAAAAAGGCCGTTGAAAAAGCAGAATCACGTATTTCAAAGTGCGGTTTGGAAATCGACTTCGAAAAAGCTCGTTCTCTTTGCGAAAGGATATGCGAAAATTACGAAAAAGCGCCTACTGAGGATTTCGAAAAACTTTCGACTTTCGGCCTCAATGCCGATAAAATCGCCGTTGAAAACGGATTCGAGGGGAATTTCCCGAAATACGTATCGGGTGAAAAATATATCGTGTTCAAGCCCTACTGTACCCTTTATTCAAAGAACGGGAAAACGCATTTTTACGATGTCGGCGTAACTTTCGGAAACGAAGAGAAAGATATGTCGTTCAAATCGGATTTCGGCTCCGATATTCTTCCTTTGGGCATTCTCGGCGGTGAAGAAGTCGATGTCGGCGTTCTGATGCAAGGGATGAGCGATATTTTAAACGGTAAAAAACCGTCCGCCGAATTTGAAAAGCTTCCTTGCGTATTGCAAAACAAAAAGAAAAATCCGAATTTTGCCCAAACACTGTTTTTCGGCTTGACAGGTTTAAGCACGGCATTCTTCGGCGCATATTTCGCATTTTTCGGTAATTGCTCCCGGCAAACTTACGTATCATGCATTTTCGTGACACTTTTCGGTGTGGCGCTTTTGACAGCGTCGGTTGTTTATGCCGCCTTTGCACCGCACGGGTATCTTTTGAAAAACAAGTGAGGCCTAAAGGACACCTAATTTCAGGTGATTTCGGAGTGCTAAAGAGAAATATGCCGTTCGGCTTTAAAATCGCATACAAAAAAGCCTTAACGCAACAAAATACGTTAAGGCTTTGCTTAGTGTGCTCGGCATGCATTATTACTCGGTGGTGAAAGTCCACTACAGACT
>CAYXMB010000209.1:0-2470 GCA_964466085.1 uncultured Ruminococcus sp. | reverse complement strand
AACGGGAATTCATCCGAGACAGGTAACGGACAATAACATAAGCAAATTTACAAGTCAACTTAAAAAAGTCGGATTTTCTTTCGATTGGGAACGTGTAATCGATACAACCGAAGAAGATTATTATAAATGGACTCAATGGATTTTCCTCAAAATGTTCGAGAACGGGCTTGTGTTCAGGGACAAAACTCTCGTAAATTACTGCCCTTCGTGTAAAGTCGTTCTTTCAAACGAGGACAGTCAGGGCGGAAAGTGCGATATATGCCACAGCGACGTCGTTCAGAAAACCAAAGACGTATGGTATCTCCGCATAACCGAATACGCCGATAAACTCCTTGAAGGGCTTGATAAAGTCGACTATCTTCCCAACGTGAAACTTCAGCAGTTTAACTGGATTGGCAAATCCAAAGGCGCATTTGTGAATTTCGAAGTTAAGGGAACAGAGGAAAAGCTCAAAATTTATACGACAAGACCCGATACGCTCTTCGGTGTAACCTTTATGGTAATGGCACCGGAGCACCCCATGCTTGACAAATACAGGGATATTATAAAAAATTATTCCGATGTTGAGTCTTACAGAGAAGAGTGCAGCAAAAAAACCGAGTTTGAAAGAACTCAGCTTGTAAAAGACAAAACCGGTGTTAAAATCGAAGGAATTTGTGCCGTTAATCCCGTGAGCGGAAAAGAAATTCCGATTTATATTTCCGATTACGTTATGATGGGATACGGAACAGGCGCTATTATGGCGGTGCCCGCTCACGACAGCCGTGACTATGATTTCGCGAAGAAATTCGGCATTGATATCATTGAAGTAATAAAAGGCGGAGATATCGAAAAAGAAGCTTATTGCGGAGACGGTGAAGTTGTTAATTCCGACTTTTTGAACGGACTTACGAATAAAAAAGATTCCATTGACAAAATGCTTACCTTTCTTGAAGAAAAGGGAATCGGAGAAGCCGGAGTTCAATATAAGATGAAAGACTGGGCGTTTAACCGTCAAAGATATTGGGGTGAACCGATTCCTCTCGTTCATTGCCCGAAATGCGGTATTGTCGCCGTTCCTTACGAAGAACTTCCTCTCAAGCTTCCCGAAATGAAGAATTTCGAGCCCGGAAGCGACGGCGAGAGCCCTCTTGCCAAAGTCGAAGATTTCGTCAACTGTAAATGCCCTCATTGCGGCGAGGCGGCAAGACGTGAAACCGATACAATGCCTCAATGGGCAGGCTCTTCTTGGTATTATTTGAGATATATCGATCCTCACAATACAGAGTCTCCCGCATCGATGGATAAGCTTAAATATTGGCTTCCCGTCGATTGGTACAACGGAGGAATGGAGCATGTTACACGTCACTTGATTTATTCCCGCTTCTGGCATAAATTCCTTTATGATATCGGAGTTGTTCCTTGCGACGAACCTTATGCAAAGAGAACGGCTCAGGGACTTATTCTTGGCGCCGACGGCGTTAAAATGAGCAAATCGAGAGGTAATGTCGTTGACCCCAACGACGTTGTAAGCGAATACGGTGCCGATGTTCTCCGTACTTACGTTCTGTTTATGGGCGATTATGAAAAAGCGGCTCCTTGGTCTGAAAACGGCGTTAAAGGCTGTAAGCGCTTCATCGACAGAGTGTGGGGGCTTTGCGATATCGTAAATAATGAAGAAGGTTATTCCGAAAAGCTCGAAGGTGCTTTCCACAGAACGGTAAAGAAAGTCACGGAAGATATCGAGTGCATGAAATACAATACGGCAATAGCCGCACTTATGACACTTCTCAACGATATCTACGATAAAGGCTCTGTTACGAAAGACGAGCTTAAAACGTTCGTAACGCTTCTTAATCCGTTTGCACCGCACGTTACGGAAGAAATATGGGAAAAGCTCGGCGAAAAAGAACTTCTCGCAACTTCCGCATGGTGTACTTACGATGAAGCCAAAACCGTTGAAAAAACGATAGAAGTTCCCGTTCAGATTTGCGGAAAACTCAAAGCAACGGTGAGCGTTCCTTTCGATGCCGATTCGAAAACGGTAATAGATACCGCAAAATCAGACGCAAAGATTGCCGAACTTCTTAACGGAAAAACGATAATCAAGGAAATTTACGTTCCCGGAAAAATCGTTAATATAGTTGCCAAGTGAGTTTTTATTTGAAAGGAAGTTTATATGAACGGTACTGTTTCTGTAATAATGGCGACTTACAATTGCGAAAAAACCGTTGAAAAAGCAATAGATTCTATTCTCAAACAGACATATACCGATTGGGTCATGATTATTTGCGATGACGGCTCAAAAGACGGTACCGTCAGTATTTTGAACGAATATAAAGAAAAATATCCCGACAAATTTATTATACTTCAAAACGCCGAAAACAAAAAACTTCCGTATTCTTTAAACCGTTGCCTTGAATATGTCGAAACGGAACTTGTTGCAAGAATGGATGCCGATGATTTTTCGCTGCCGGAACGGTTTGAAAAG
>CAYXMB010000208.1:0-2491 GCA_964466085.1 uncultured Ruminococcus sp. | reverse complement strand
GGGAGATACGGAAGAGATTAAAGCACGTATTTCTCAGATTAAAACACAGATTGAAGAAACCACTTCCGATTTTGACCGTGAAAAATTGCAGGAACGTTTGGCAAAGCTGTCCGGCGGCGTAGCGGTGATTAAAGTCGGTGCGGCAACGGAAACCGAAATGAAGGAGAAAAAGCTCCGTATCGAAGACGCACTCAATGCCACGAGAGCGGCTGTCGAAGAAGGTATCGTAGCAGGCGGCGGCGTTGCATTCCTCAACGTTATCAAAGACGTTGAATCCCTCCTTGACGAAACCGAAGGCGATGAAAAAACAGGCGTTAAAATCGTTCTTAAAGCTCTCGAAGCTCCCGTTCGCCAGATTGCCGAAAACGCAGGTCTCGAAGGCTCCGTTATCGTTCAGAAAATCAAAGCGAAAAACAAAGTCGGTTTCGGTTTCGACGCTTTGAAAGAAGAATATTGCGATATGATAAAGAGCGGAATTGTCGATCCGACAAAGGTTTCGAGAAGCGCGCTTCTCAACGCTTCTTCAATAGCTTCCACAGTTCTCACAACCGAAGCTCTTGTCGTAAATCAGCCCGAAGAAACCCCCGCAGCTCCCGCAGCAGGCGGAATGGGCGGAATGTATTAATTAACTTTGCAAATTTTATCACCCGCACACAACGTGCGGGTGATTTTTTCACAATTAATGCAACGAAAAAGCCCGTCAAAACTCATATCATATACCCGTTTTTGGCGCTTTGAGAAAAATATCGAAAAAATTAAGCGAATTTCACAAAAACTATATACAAATCAATTTTTATTTGTTATAATATACTTGTAGAAAGGAATACGGCGACAGTCAAAAGGAGAGTGCTTCAAATGCAACCCAAGCCTAGACTCGCACGATAATCTTTTCTTACAAGCGGCGACAGTGAAAATCGCTTTGAAAAATTTTAAGTAAAGGTGGTATCCTCATGAAAACGATGATTATCGGAAGACAAATGACCGTGTACGAAGAAACGAAGGCATTAATCAACAAAAAGCTTTCAAAATTCGATAAGTTCTTCAAGGACGAACCCGAAGCATTCGTCACACTTAGGCGTGTTCGCGAAAGCGACCGAATGGAGGTAACCATCTCATGCAACGGAGTTTTATTCCGTGCTGAGGAAACAAGCCCTACGTTCCACATTGCTCTCGACGAATGCGTTGAGTCAATCGAAAGACAGATTCGCAAAAACAAAACGAGGCTCCAAAAGAGAATGAGAGAGGAAATCAAATTCCCTTCGGAAGAATATTATTCCGAAGACGTCGGTGAAGAAGGCGATTTCAAAATCAGAACAAAAACTTTCGCTCTGAAACCGATGACTCCCGAAGAAGCTATCTTGCAAATGAATCTTCTCGGCCACAGCTTCTTTGTTTTCAAAGACGAATCGTCCGGCAAAACGAGCGTTGTATACAAGAGAAAAGCGGGCAACTACGGTCTTATAGTTCCCGAAGACTGAATTTTCGCCGCAAAAAGCGGCAAACAATTACCCGGTGCCGCAAGGCATCGGGTTTCTTATTTCAAATGTGCTTGACAACGGCACGATAAAATGATATTATTAAAAGGTAAAATAAAGCACCGAGTTGCAAAGCTCAACGGGAACAAATTCTCTTTCGGCTTTACGTAAGGCGCTTAAAAAATGAAAAGGAAAAGCTTATGAAAATCAGAAAAATAATCAGTTTGCTTCTTGCCGCAGTAATACTTTCATCTCTTTCGGTTATGACGTCCTGCACATCGAAGGACCCCGTCAAAGTCGCAATCACGGTAGAAGATTACGGAACAATGATGCTTGAGCTCTACCCCGACGTAGCGCCGATTACAGTCGAAAATTTTCTTAAATACGTCGATGACGGCTTTTACAGCGGACTTACTTTTCACCGTATATACAGCGGATTCATGATTCAAGGCGGTGACCCCAACGGCGACGGAACGGGAAGCGGAAAATTCGGAAATATCAAAGGCGAATTTTCCTCCAACGGCGTTGAAAACAACATTTCTCATGAAAGAGGCGTTATCTCAATGGCAAGATCATCGGCTCCCGACAGCGCATCAAGCCAGTTCTTTATATGCCACGAGGATTCTACATTCCTTGACGGTGAATATGCCGCTTTCGGAAAAGTCATCGACGGGTATGACGTACTTGATGCAATTGCATCGGCGGAAGTCACCGCAAACATATATACCGGTGAATTGTCGACTCCCGTAAATCCTCCCGTTATCGAAAGCATAGTCAGAGTTGAGGATTAAAACACTCTTTCAAAACAAAAATGCCGATTTTGCTCAAAGTTACTAAGGCAGTATAGAAAACTTATAGCATCTGCGGCATTACAAAACAGAAGAATTTAGGCTTTGACTTCAAAGATCAGAGCCTTTTCTTCTGCGATAAAATCCGCACGTTAGTCCTTTATTTCGGCTTAATTTTCAATCTGCCCGTCGGCATAGTCAATCTCTTGTGTTATGCTTCATATACCG
>CAYXMB010000207.1:0-2564 GCA_964466085.1 uncultured Ruminococcus sp. | reverse complement strand
GCATTGTGGTAACACCGTGCAAATGTAAACCCTATCCGAAGCAACACCGCATGTGAGCGAAATTTTCGTGTTTGCCCGACACAGTCTCACGGGTGGCTTGAGGTATGCAGTAATGTATATTCGAGATAGATGGCAGTCCAACGACAGAACCCGGCTTACCGATCTGCTTTCGCTCTTTTGAGCAATCGACGAAAAACCGCAAGACTTTTATTTGAAACCGATACTGTACGGCAAAGACGATTTTTGAGTGTAATTTGCCGTTTTTTAATTTATTTTAATAATATTTTTTGTTAATGTATATAAAAAACAATCTCAATTCATTGACACAATTAATTGTTTGTGATATACTAAAAGCAGATGCGGAGTTTTATCCCTATTTTTTAAAAGCTTCACGGGGAGGACAAGGTGAATTCGAGAATACTGATAGTAGCCTCCTCTAAAGGCGGGGTGGGAAAAACGACCGTAGCACTCGGCATTGCAAATGCTTTGTGTTATGCCAAAAAGGAAGTCTTGCTTTGCGACCTTGATTTCGATAACAAATGCCTTGATATGTTCATGGGGCTTGACGATATATCGCTTTATAACATAGCCGACGTTGCAATGGGCACCGTCAGAGCGGAAAAAGCGGTTGTCAGCAACGGCGACGGACTTTCGTTTGTCCCCGCTCCCGTCGGTATCACGGTCGGCGGAGGCTCAAAGCAAATTTCAGAAGACGGTTTAATTGATGCATTGAAAAAAGTAATTGCCGTAAAGTCTTTTGATTTTGTCATTATAGATACTCCTGCCGGAAACGGGATTTCGAATATCGTTTCAAAGGCATTCCCGTCGTCCGAAGGGATTGTTGTTGCATCGCACCAGCCGGCATCAAGGCAAGGTGCCGAAAATACCGCAAGAATGATGAGCGTAAACGGCGTAAAAAACATAAGACTTGTCATAACGGGATTTGAGACGGTTGCCGCATCCGATAATTCAAGAAGCGGAGTTATCGATATTATAGATTCGTCGAAGGTACAGCTTATCGGAGTCGTGCCGTATGACAGAACTCTGCTTTTAAGTCACGAAAGAGGAGTAATGGCTCCGATAACCTCGTGCTCATCGAGGGCGTTTTCCAATATCGCAAAGCGGATATGCGGCGAAAACGTTCCGCTGTTCACGGGAATTAACGTAAAGAAATATAAGGTATATTAAAGCATAGGGCGAGGAGAAAGGAAAGGAATATTATGGAAATAGCACTTGTTGCAAGCGATTCGAGAAAGGAACTTTTAACGCAGTTTTGCATTGCGTATTGCGGTATTTTGTCAAAGCATACAATTTGCGCAACCGATGTTACGGGAAAATACGTAAGCGAGGCGACGGGACTTCAAATCGAAAGACTTATGACGGGCAGTCAGGGCGGACTTCAGCAGATAACGTCGAGAATTCAGTACAATGAAATTGACGTTATGATTTATTTCCGTGCGGCGGAAGCACAGCCGACATTTAACACTTTCGAATATCAGCTTCTTCGCATGTGCGATTTGAACAACGTTCCCGTGGCAACCAATATAGCAACGGCGGAGGTTCTTATCTGCGCTTTGAATAACGGAGATCTTGACTGGAGAGAGATTGTAAATCCGAAGTCGGAATACAACCGCAGAAAAAAAGCCCGTTATTTTTGAACCGCTTGAAAATAATCAAAACCTAAAAACGGGACCTGCTTTGGCAAGTCCCGCTTTTAAATGCAGGTGGAGGAAAATATGATTTACAAAATACTTGCACTCGGAGACGTTGTCGGAGAAGAGGGGACAAATTACGTTTGCAAACCCGGATTTTTATCGGGGATTCGGCAAGAGCTCGGTGCGGATATCATTATAGCGAACGGCGAAAACAGCGCAAAAGCAAACGGCATGACAACCGACAGCGCCGACAGACTGTTGTCGGCGGGAGTAGATGTTTTGACCGGCGGAAATCATACGTGGCAGAAAAGTCAGGTATACTCCATGCTTGAAAACGATTCAAGACTTATTCGTCCCGCAAATTTTCCGGGAATGGCACCCGGAATGGGTTATACTTTCGCAAATACAGGCGGAAGCCGAGTGCTTGTTTTCAACTTGTCGGGGAACGCTTTTATGAACGACAGCGTTGCCTCTCCTTTTGAGTGCGCCGACAAAATTCTCAAAGAAACAGAAGGAAAATACGATATTTCCGTTTTGGACTTTCACGCCGAAGCGACGAGCGAAAAAATAGCACTTGCGAGATACCTCGACGGCAGGGTTTCCGTGATTTTCGGAACTCACACTCACGTTCAGACGGCAGATGCCGAAGTTTTGCCCGGCAAAACGGGATATATTACCGATCTCGGCATGTGCGGTTCGATGAACGGAGTGCTCGGAGTCAGAACGGATTGCATTATACATAAATTCACGGTTCATACCCCGTGCCGTTTTGAGGAGGCAACGGGAAATGTGCACGCTCACGGGGCGCTTTTCGGGGTCGACACCGAAAGCGGTAAATGTATTTTCGCAAGAGCGGTAAAATATTGAATTTTGAGGTTGACAAAGAGTCAAAGCCGTGGTATACTTTTC
>CAYXMB010000206.1:0-2608 GCA_964466085.1 uncultured Ruminococcus sp. | reverse complement strand
ACTTGATACTCATGAACTTGAAAAAGCAAGAGGAATTACGATTTTTGCCGGTGAGGCGACTTTCGATTTTAAAGACAGACGCATAACTTTGCTTGATACGCCGGGTCACGTCGACTTCTCCGCCGAGACCGAAAGAGCTTTTTCGATAATGGACTATGCTGTGCTCGTCGTGAGTGCGTCGGATGGGGTACAATCACATACAAGGACCGTCTGGCACCTCTTGGAATCCTACGGTATACCGACTTTCGTTTTCGTTACCAAATGCGATCTGAACAGAAGAAATAAAGCGGACATTTGCGCGGAACTCGCAAGTGAGTTCGGTGCGGTGGTGAATTTCGAAAAGCAGGACGGAATTTATACAAGCGCCGAAGAAATAGCCGCGTGTAGCGAAAAACTTCTTGAAGAATACGTTGACGAAGGACAGTTTTCCGATATTTCTCTTGCGTCGGCAATTTACGAAAGACGGCTCTTTCCGTGCTTCTTCGGATCGGGACTGAAAAACGAAGGTGTTTTAGATTTTCTTGAAAGAATATGCTCTCTCTTAATCGACGTGCCTTATCCCGACGATTTCGGAGCAAGGGTATATAAAATCAGCCATGAAAAAGGAACCAGGCTTACGAAACTTCGTGTGACGGGCGGTAAACTTTCGGTGCGTGACAGCGTGGCTTATAACGGCATTTCCGAAAAAATAAACGAAATAAGAATTTACAAAGGCTCAAAATACGTGACTGCGGAAAGTGTTGAAGCGGGTGAGGTATGCACCGTTTGCGGTCTGTCGCAAAGCACGGCGGGGCTGGGATTCGGATTTGAAAAATCAAACGTTGTGCCCGTACTTGAACCTGTTATGAGCTACAGCCTTATTTTTCCGAAAACGGTTGATTTGCACGCAATGAACGCAAAACTTAAAATGCTTGAGGAAGAAGACCCTGCACTTCGCATAAAATGGAGCGAAAAATATTCTTGTTTTACCTGTGAGCTTATGGGAACGGTACAAGCGGAAATACTCAAAAGCGTTATATCGGACCGTTTCGGCACAGACGTGAAAATATGCGAGGGCAAAGTTATTTATAAAGAAACGGTTAAAAATACGGTGGAAGGTGTCGGTCACTATGAACCGCTCCGCCATTATGCCGAAGTCCATTTGCTTATAGAGCCTCTTGAAAGATCAAGCGGGATTGTGATTGATACCTCATGCAGTGAAAATCTTCTTGACGGTAATTATCAAAGACTTATTGTCTCGCATCTTGCCGAAAGGGAGCATCCCGGAGTTTTGACGGGTTCGGCGCTCACCGACGTGAAAATAACTTTGGTCAGCGGTAAAAGTCACGTGAAACATACCGAAGGCGGAGATTTTCGCCAAGCGACGTTCAGAGCGGTTCGTCAGGGGCTGATGCAGGCGGAAAACGTTCTTTTGGAACCCTATTACAACTACAGACTCAAAGTACCCGCAAAAGAGGTCGGAAGAGCTTTAAACGATATAAAACTTATGGGAGGACTCGGAGAGTCCGTCGAAAGCGACGGCGATGTATGTGTCGTTTGCGGAAAAGCACCCGTTGTCACTATAGGTGCTTATGCGGCGGAGGTTGCGGCATATACGGGCGGAGTCGGGAAACTTTTCCTTGAATACGGCGGGTACGACATATGTCACAACAGCGAAGAAGTAATCGGGGCATTCGGATATAATCCCGAACGTGACGTTGAAAATCCCGTTGACTCCGTGTTTTGCGCACACGGCGGCGGTTTTACGGTGAAATGGAATGAAGTTTCAAAATATATGCACCTTGAAAGCTTTTTCGCAAAACAGAACAGAGAGACAAAATACAGAAGTCTCAGTATCGATGAAAAAGAGCTTGAAGAAATAATGTTGCGTGAGTTCGGACCCATAAAAAGAAGAACTTACGGTGAGCCCGTAAAAGTCGATGCCGAAAAAACTCTTTCAAACGTTGCGAAAATAAAAACTTCGTGTATTATAGTCGACGGATACAATTACATCTTTTATTCGGAAGAACTCTCTCAAAGAGCTAAGTACGACCTTGAGGGCGCAAGGGATGAACTTTGCCGTATCCTTTCCAATTATTCTCATTTTTCGGGTATCAGAGTCATCCTCGTTTTCGACGCATATAACGTTTCGCAACACAGCGGAGAAAAAATCGAAGTCGGCGGAATCGACGTGGTTTATACGAAAGAAAACGAGACGGGGGATGCTTATATCGAAAAACTTCTCGCCGATATCGGAAAAAACGAAAAAGTCAGAGTCGTGACGTCCGATTCGCTGATACAGCTGTCGGCTGTCAAAAACGGAATTTTGAGAATGTCATCCGCCGAGTTTGAAGCGGAGCTCGGCAGAACGGACAGAGAGATTGCGCAAATAATCGAAAAAAGAAAAGACGGGGCGTGAAGGAATACTTTTTACATGTGCATAAAATAAGTGTAAAGAGCTGAAATTTTATGCACATGCCTAAAAATATTTTCGGGCGAGAAATTAAAAAAATATCTTACAAACACTTGAAAAAAATTTTGAATGTGATATACTTATACCGTAATTAATAAAGCGCAGGCGTAGTTTAGTGGCAGAACTTCAGCTTCCCAAGCTGATAGTACGGGTTCG
>CAYXMB010000205.1:0-2615 GCA_964466085.1 uncultured Ruminococcus sp. | reverse complement strand
GTACAAATCCCGTGAAATGCATGAGATGCGGAAAATGTTCCGCAACCTGCCCCGCTTACGATGAAATGGAATATCATCCGCATCAGTTCGTTTATATGGTGGAAAGCGGCGATATCGAACCTTTGCTGAATTCCGAATCGCTTTTCAAGTGTCTCTCGTGCTTTGCCTGCGTCGACAGATGCCCCAGAGGTGTCGAACCCGCAAAACTCGTAGAAGCAGTCAGACTTTCCGTCATTCGCCGTCAGGGCGAAAATCACCTGAGGGCATCCGACGTTCCGAAAATGATTGAAGATGACACGCCTCAACAGCTTATTGTCAGTTCATTCAGAAAATTTACTAAATAAAGGAGGAGAAAACAAATGCAGAGAATCGGCGTTTTCGTATGTTGGTGCGGAAGCAATATTGCGGGTACCGTCGACGTTAAAGCGGTATCCGAAGCTTTAAAAAACGAACCCGGCGTTGTTTTTTCAGCCAACTACCAGTATATGTGTTCCCAAGCGGGACAAAACATGATAAAAGATGCCGTTAAAGAACACAATCTCACGGGACTCGTTATCTGTTCGTGTTCACCGAGAATGCACGAGGCGACTTTCCGCAAAACTGCGGCTGCCGCCGGCATAAATTCTTATATGGTGGAAATTGCGAACATAAGAGAACAGTGCTCGTGGGTACATAAAGATATCGCATCGGGTACCGAAAAAGCGATAATTTTAGGTAAAGCGGCAATTGCAAAAGTAAATTTAAATACACCCCTCACTCCGGGAGAATCGCCTGTTACAAAGCGTGCTCTCGTAATCGGAGGCGGAATTGCGGGTATTCAAACCGCTTTGGATATTGCCGATGCGGGATTTCCCGTTGACATTGTAGAGAAAAAGCCCACAATAGGGGGTAAAATGGCACAGCTTGATAAGACGTTCCCGACGCTTGACTGTGCCGCATGTATTCTCACACCTAAAATGGTTGACGTTGCTCAAAACGAGAAAATTCGCATTTTCTCTTACAGCGAAGTAACCGAAGTGAAAGGATTTGTCGGCAATTTCGACGTAAAAATCAAGAAAAAAGCACGTTACGTAAAAGAAGATGTTTGTACCGGTTGCGGTGCTTGTACCGAAAAATGTCCCATGAAAAAAGTTCCGAACGAATTTAATTTGGGAATGGATAACCGTCGTGCGATTTATATTCCTTTCGCTCAGGCAGTACCTAAGGTTGCGACAATCGATCCCGACGCATGTAACATGCTTAAAAACGGCAAGTGCGGAGTATGTTCGAAAGTCTGTACGGCAAATGCGATAGATTATAATCAAAAAGATGAAATAATCGAAGAAAAATACGGTGCTATCGTAGTTGCAACCGGATTCAATCCCATAAGCATGGAAAAATTCGACGAATATGCATACAGTCAGTCGAAAGATGTTATTACGTCACTTGAATTCGAAAGACTTACAAATGCCGCAGGCCCGACTCAGGGTAAGCTTCTCCGTCCGTCGGACCTTGAACACCCTCATACGATAGTTTTCGTACAGTGTGTCGGCTCACGTTGCGCTTCATGCTCCGAAAAAGGCAAAGAATACTGTTCTAAAATCTGTTGCATGTATACCGCAAAACATGCAATGCTCACAAGAGACAAGTACCCCGATACCGAAGTTTACGTTTTCTATATCGACGTCAGAACTCCCGGAAAGAATTTCGATGAATTCTACCGCCGTGCGGTCGAAGAATACGGCGTTAAGTATATAAAGGGTACGGTAGGAAAAATCACACCCGAAAACGGAAAGCTGAAAGTACAGGCATCCGATCTTATAGTCGGAAAACAGCTTCACATCGATGCCGACCTTGTGGTACTTGCGGCGGCAATCGAACCCGATAAATCGGCAAGACCGCTTGCAACCATGCTTACCGCAAGTATGGATACAAACGATTTCTTCACTGAAGCGCACCCGAAGCTCCGTCCCGTGGAAAGTCCGACGGCAGGTGTGTTCCTTTCGGGAGCTTGTCAGGGACCGAAAGATATCCCCGAAACCGTTTCACAGGCAGGTGCGGCGGCATCGAAAGTTATCGGACTTTTGGCAAAAGATAAACTGATGGGCAACCCGTGTGTCGCAAGTTCCAATGAGCTTATGTGTAACGGATGTTCGACGTGCGAAAGAGTATGTCCTTACGGTGCAATTACTTATGAAAATAAGGATTTCCGTATGCCCGACAGAACGGTTAAATCGAGAAGAGTCGCAAAAGTAAATCCCGCCGTTTGTCAAGGATGCGGTGCTTGCACCGTCGCTTGTCCGTCCGGCGCAATGGATTTAAGAGGATTCGCAAACTCACAAATCATGGCGGAGGTTGATGCAATATGCAAGTAAAAGATTATAAGCCTTTGATAGTAGCCTTTTGTTGCAATTGGTGTTCCTATGCGGGAGCTGACCTTGCCGGCAACAACAGACTTTCATATCCTGCCGACGTTAAAATAATCCGTGTTCCGTGTTCCTGCAGAGTTAATCCCATGTTCGTTCTCCGTGCCTTTCAACGCGGAGCGGACGGGGTAATTATATGCGGATGTCATCCCGGAGACTGCCATTATACGTCGGGTAACTATTACACCCGCAGACGTATGGCGGCACTGT
>CAYXMB010000204.1:0-2640 GCA_964466085.1 uncultured Ruminococcus sp. | reverse complement strand
TGACAACGGAAAGTTTTCCGCCGGACTTTTCAACGGAACCGCAACTAACAAGAGTTCCCGACAAAAGCGAAATTATAATTATAATACCGATTAATTTTTTCATAAATAAAAACCTCCGAATTAAAACGTAATGCCGTATTTGTGCGACCTGAGGCGCCGAATAAAGGCAATATTCCGATGCTTTGCCCGAAAAAGGGCATAACAAAAAGGGATGCGGCAATAAAAGCGGGGGCCCGCTTTAAGATACACCTATCCCTATATAACGGAAATGTTTAATTCAGAAGTTCGACTTTGAGTGCAACGGGGGTGCCCTGTGCCGTGATGTCGGCGGGGCTTTTTACGAACCCGTGCGAAACATATAATATCGAAAGCGCAAGTACAGCTTCTTTGGCAAATGCGAAAAGTGTTTTGAGAGTATGTTCGCACTGTGATAAAAGAGCGCATATTTCGCAGCCCTCGCCAACGCAATCGTGGTCTGCCTCTTGAGCAATAAAGTACAAAGAGAGCGATGCGGAAAGCAAAAAGACAACGGTCAAAGCCAATGCGACGAGTTTGATTTTTCTTGCCATAACGCTTTCCTCCCCGAAAAAATACTTTCGATTCTCCGTTCAGTATAGCACAACTGTATATGCAAGTCAAATTTTATATGCAAATGCCGAAAAAAGTTTACAAATAAAAACGGCGGTATAACTTTCGCTTTTCGGTAGCATATCTACCGTGACGCCGTGATTTTTTGTTTTTTTCGAAAAAAGCTTGACAAGACGAAAGACGTGTGGTATACTTGTAAAGTAATTTGCTTTACAAGTCAAACGGAGGTTACCGTAATGTTTCAAAAGGATATGAAAATATCGTTTTTACTTGATTTTTACGGTGATATTTTGTCGGAGAGACGTCGGAGTATAATAGAAATGTATTATAACGAGGATTTATCTCTCTCGGAAATTGCCGATGAGACGGGAATTTCAAGGCAGGGAGTCAGGGATTCCGTGAAAAAAAGCGAAATCGAACTTTTGGAACTTGAAAAAAAGCTCGGACTTGCAAAGAGGTTCGAAAGCCTGAAATTCGAGGTGAAGCAGATTGCGGATATGCTTGAAGGGGCATCGGCGGCGGACTTACAGGAATGTGAAAAAGCGGCGGCATCAGCCGCAAAACGCCTGCGGGAGCTTGATTTTTAAGGGTATAATTTTAACGGTACGGAGATGCTATGCACGAAAGTTTATCGGAAAAACTGACGAATGCCTTTAAGAAATTCAGAAACAAAGGAAAGTTAACCGAAAAAGACGTCAAGGAGGGTATGAGAGAGATCAAACTCGCTCTTCTTGAGGCCGACGTTAACTTTAAAGTTGTAAAAGAATTTGTGGGAAAGGTCAGCGAAAGAGCTGTCGGAAGTGAGGTTCTCGAAAGCCTTATGCCCGCACAGCAGATAGTTAAAATCGTCAATGAAGAGCTGACTGCTCTTATGGGTTCGACACAGGCCAAACTCGAGATATCTTCGAAGCCGCCGACAATCGTAATGATGTGCGGACTTCAGGGCGCCGGTAAAACCACTCACAGCGGTAAAATTGCGGCTCTTTACAAAAAGCAGGGAAAAAATCCGTTGCTTGTCGCCTGTGATATATACAGACCCGCCGCAATTAAACAGCTTCAGGTCGTGGGCGAACAGCTCGGAATACCCGTTTTCGAAAGGGGCGTACAGTCACCTGTCCAAACGGCAAAAGAAGCCGTTGCGTACGCTTCGAAAAACGGATTCGATATGGTATTTTTGGATACCGCCGGCAGACTTCACGTCGACGAAGTTTTGATGGAGGAACTTCATAATATCAAAAAAGAAGTAAATCCGACGGAAATTCTTCTGGTTGTCGATGCGATGCTCGGACAGGATGCGGTCAACGTTGCCGAAAGCTTCAATAACCTTCTCGATATAACCGGTGTTGTTTTGACAAAGACGGACGGCGATACGAGAGGCGGTGCCGCTTTATCGGTACGTTACGTTACGGGAAAGCCGATTAAATTCGTCGGCACCGGAGAAAAACTTGATATGATAGAGCCGTTTTATCCCGACAGAATGGCATCGAGAATACTCGGTATGGGTGACGTGCTTTCTCTTATTGAAAAAGCGGAGCAGGCATACGACGAGAAAAAAGCGGCGGAGCTTGAAAAAAAGCTTCGTGAAAATTCATTTACGCTCGCAGATTATCTTGAACAGCTGAAACAAATCAGAGGAATGGGGCCTCTTGATTCTCTTATCGGGATGATTCCCGGAATGAATCAGTCGGCACTCAAAGGAGCGACAATCGACGAAAAAGCGCTTGACAGAACGGAGGCTATAATCCTTTCGATGACACCGAGAGAGAGGACAAAGCCCGACGTTATAAACGGTTCGAGAAGAAAGCGTATTGCGGCGGGAAGCGGAACGACCGTCGAGGAGGTCAACAGACTTCTCAAACAGTATGAGCAAATGAATAAAATGATGAAACAGCTCACAGGCAAGAACGCAAAGAAAATGATGAAACGTATGAAATTACCGTATTAAATTACGGATTTTATAATTATTTATTTTATTTAATTTCGGAGGAAATAAAAATGGTTAAAATCAGACTCAGAAGAATGGGCGCAAAGAAAGCTCCCTTTTACCGTGTT
>CAYXMB010000203.1:0-2640 GCA_964466085.1 uncultured Ruminococcus sp. | reverse complement strand
CTTGACGAAGGCAAGCGTGTTGACGGCAGAAGACTCGATGAAATCAGACCTCTTGCCGCAGACGTCGGTCTCTTTAACAGAGTTCACGGAAGCGGTTTGTTCACAAGAGGTCAGACTCAGGTAATGACCGTTGCGACACTCGGACCTGTCAGCGACGCACAGATGCTCGACGGAATTTCAGAAGAAGATTCCAAGAGATATATGCATCACTACAACATGCCCGGATACTCCGTCGGCGAAGCCAAGAGTTCGAGAAGTCCCGGACGCCGTGAAATCGGTCACGGTGCACTGGCGGAACGTTCTCTTGTTCCCGTTCTTCCCACAGTCGAAGAATTCCCCTACGCTATGCGTCTCGTTTCGGAAGTCGTAAGCTCCAACGGTTCAACATCCCAAGCTTCGGTATGCGGCTCGACGCTTGCTCTTATGGACGCCGGTGTTCCGATAAAAGCTCCCGTTGCGGGTATATCCTGCGGTCTTATCACCGAAGGCGAAAGATGGATGACAATGATCGACATTCAGGGTCTTGAAGACTTTTACGGAGATATGGACTTCAAAGTCGCAGGCACACACAAGGGTATTACCTCAATTCAGATGGACCTTAAAATCGACGGTTTGACACCCGAAATAATCAAAGAGGCATTCGAGGTAACTCATAAAGGCCGTGATTATATCATCGACGAAATCATTCTCAAAGCAATTCCCGAACCTCGCAAAACGGTTTCGAAATATGCACCTAAGATGCTCGCAATGAAGATTCCCGTTGATAAGATACGTGAAGTTATCGGTTCCGGCGGTAAAGTAATTCAGAAAATCTGCGCCGATACAGGTGCAAAACTTGATATCGAGGACGACGGAAGCGTATTTATTTCGGCAATCGAGCAAGAGTCGATTGATGCGGCGAAAGCTATTGTCGACGGCATCGTATTTGAACCCGAAGTCGGCGAAATCTACGAAGGTACGGTTACGAGAATTCTTCCGATAGGTGCTTTCGTTGAGTTTGCACCGGGCAAGGAAGGAATGGTTCACATTTCAAAACTTGACTTCAAGCGTACCGAAAAAGTTGAGGACGTGTGCAGCGTCGGTGACAGAATGAGAGTTAAATATCTCGGCACCGATGAAAAAGGCAGAATCAATCTTTCAAGAAAAGACGCCCTTGATAAATAAACGATTTTCAAAAACGGCAAGGGACATCCCTTGCCGTTTTCGTTTCGGAATAATATATAATTAATGAAGGAAAGTCATGGAGAACAGAAATAACGGAAAGACAAGCGACGACAATCAAAAAAATTACGGCTTTATCGACGACTTTTCAAACGATACCGTAAGGTCACCGCAGAAAATAAGAAACAACAACTCCGGGATAATTTACTCAAATCCACTTGAAAACGAGAAAAAGCCGAAGCGCAAAATCACTAAGATGAGCAGAAAAAGATACAGAGGGCAAAACGTCGGTTTAGTTGTCCTGTCATTGTTCCTCTTTGCGGTTCTTGCTTTTGCGGTTTATTTCATTGTCAGGTCAAGAAACGAAAACCCGGTCGGATTTGACGAGAGAGCGCCCGGCGAAAATACGGAAACGGCAGGTGGCAATGTCGCAGAGTCGTTACTTGAAAGCGAAAGCGACGAAACTGCCGATAAAATGATTGAAAGCGCGGACAAAAACCTTATATCCGTGCCGAACGATACGGTTCACGAAGGAAATCTTATCCTTGTAAACTATAAATACGAATACATTTTCCCCGATGAGGATATACTCGTATCGATGTATGATAAAAAATCCAACTATTCGGTAAGCACAACGGAAACCTACCTGCAAAAGGAGGCGCTTGACAGTTTCAATTTACTGATAAACGATTTATATGAAAATTCGGGATGTGACGAAGTTATAGTCGTCAGCGCATTTCGCTCAGTCGAAAAGCAAAAGGAAATTTATCAAGACAGGCTCGACAGATACGGAAGCGAATATGCGGCATCCTACGTTGCCGATCCCGGCTACAGCGAGCATCACACGGGGCTTGCGATGGATTTATCGATTTACACTTCGCTCGGCTTAACCTACGATATCGAAGATTACAAAAAATGCGCATGGTTCAATGAGAATTACGACAAGTACGGCTATATTTTGAGGTATCCCGAAGAGAAAGCGGAAATAACTTCTATAAATTACGAGAGCTGGCACTACAGATACGTCGGACTTCCCCACTCTCTTATTATGGGTAAGCTAAATTTATGTCTTGAAGAATATATCGATTATTTGAGAGATTATACGGCGGACAAAAAGGTGCTGAAATTCAACAGTGCAACCGGCGAAATTTCAAGTGCAAGTTTTGCGGATGATATCAAGAAGAACGAAGCCATGATTTATTTTGTTCCGCTTTCGGATTCCGATTTAACGGAAATTGCGGTAAAAGAAGGTACGGAATACAAAATATCGGGAAATAACGTCGACGGATTTATCGTCACACTGCTCTTTGCGGAATAAACTCCGTCTTTTCAACTGCTTTTCTTTGCGTCTTCATAAAATCGTCACATTCGCCAATTATAATAATCTCACAAATCAAGAAAAAGCAATTTTTCATTTTTCAGCTTTTAAGGAGGCATGATAAAAAGAAAGTGGTAAGGAAATCCGAGAACTTTGTGGAT
>CAYXMB010000202.1:0-2680 GCA_964466085.1 uncultured Ruminococcus sp. | reverse complement strand
AGCCCGTCACAGGAAGGAACGGTTCCTCTCTTTTCCCAACTGCGACCGCCGTCGGCGCTTGCGTAGCAAACGATTTTTGCTCTGTCGTCTTTGTCACCTGTGAAATCGGCACGTCCGAGATATATTATCGTTCCGTCTTTCATTACGTTGGGGCCGTGAGGTGCGGTCACGGGAACGTTGATTCTGTCAGACCACGTAACTCCGTAGTCATCCGACAGCATAACGTACGAGTGAGGCTTTCTTTCTTTTTCGTCAAGGAGAGATACGCCTTTTCCCATGCCGAGAATTACCGATTTTCTCGCATCGTCCATCCACTCGAAGTCACCGAAACCTTTGTAGTTATTCATATCCCATTCCGAAAAAGCGCTTAAAAGCATTTTTCCGTTGCCGAGATAAACAATACCGCTGTCACGGTCATCAAGATAAGAATCGTTAACTATTATCGGAGGCGTCCAGCTTTTTCCTTCGTTAAACGAAACATACATGCAGTTTTTCCCAAAGGGACATGCGTGTTCCATTCTCATGCCGGAGCATACGGCATAAAGAACTCCTCTGTCGTCAATGCAAACAGAAGGCCAACCGTGCATGCGGAAAAACGATTCGGTTCGTCTGCTGACGATACCGTTTTCTGTTTTCGGAAATATTTCTTTCATTTTGATTAATCCTTTCGGCAAATAAATTCTTTGATTGATTTTACCATATTCGAAATACTTTTGGAAGAGCTTTTTTGAAAATAATCGAAATTCATCAAAAATATCCCGATTTCGGTATAGCTTCAACGCCTCGATTATGTAGGCGACAACGGTGCAGGCGCAACACCACCGAACACCGCTGCCATATAAGCGGGCGGCAAGCACTTACGGTTATTCGTCGCTTGAAATATCGTCAAGGGCAAACAGACTCGTTTCATAATCGGCAACGAAATATCTTACGTTCTTTTTCCCTTTTTGAATTACCGTGTGCCCTTCGGACTCAAGCTTTGCTCTTTGTTCTTCAATGCCTCCGGGATATTTGGGGTTAAGCTCTCCGTTCCCTTTGAGTGTTCTCCAATAAGGGGTTTTATCTTCCGAGCGCTGACTGCTTGCCCATGCCGCGATTACGGTGAAAATGCCCGCCGTCATCGGTTCGGTGAAATCCGCATTGTTTCGGCTTGCGAAATATTTTCGGATTTCCCCGACGGTAGTTAATTTTCCGAAGGGGATTTTTTTCATCATTGCGTCATAGTCGGCGGGAGGTGCGAAATACATTCTGTTACCGCCGTATTTTTCGACTGTTTTCAAATCGGTGACGATTTGAATTTTAGGCATATCCTTGCTGTTTTGAAGCATGGCGTTAAAATCTTTTTTGTTTTCGTTCGGCATTTATACCACCTACAATTCAAAAATCCGGCACGCTGAATTTGCGGGCGAATTTCGCCGGTCATTTCCGACTCTTCGGTTATAAAAAGTATACCAAATGCCGAAACGGTTGTCAATCACCCGTCGAAAAAACGAAAACGTCGAAATGAGACAAACAATAAAAATCCGTTTTCGGATACGGATAGATTTCGGAGCTTTTTTCAAAATTGCCAAATATATTAAATTCTTGATATTGAAGTTTAATTATTATTGTGGTACAATATATATTGTTAAAGTATACCTATTTTACAGATAACCGTTTGGAGAAGATAAAATGAAGAAACCTGTTAAGATACTTCACACGGGCGATATTCACCTTGACAGCCCGTTTTCAAGGCTCGACGCAAGGCGTGCGGAAATCAGAAAAAGCGAACTCCGTGCCGCCTTTACGTCGATGCTTACATATGCAAGAGTAAACGACGTCGATATTATACTTATCGCCGGAGACCTGTTCGACGGAGAATTCGTAACGAGAGAAACCGTCGGCCTCATGATTAAAGAATTTGAAAAATGCCGCAGCGAAATCTTTATAGTTGCGGGAAATCACGACTGTATTACACCTTCGAGCATTTACGCAAAAGAAGGAATTTTCCCACCCAACGTTCACGTGTTCAAGACCGACAGTGTCGAAAAGATTTCACTTGACGGGCTTGATACGGATATTTACGGTTTCAGTTATTTAACAAACGAAATGCACGAAAATCCGACGGTCGGATTAACAGTCGACAGCGACGAAAAACTTAACATTCTTCTCTGTCATGCCGATATAACCTCAAAAAGTTCTTCCGACTGCCCCGTAAACGAAGAAATGATTCGTTCTTTCGGAGCGGATTACACGGCACTCGGTCATTTGCACAACGCACCCGAAATAAAGGAAACCGACGACGGATGCTGCTATGCGTATTGCGGTTGTCTTGAAGGTCGGGACTTCGGTGAATGCGGAGTTAAGGGCGCCGTGCTTATCGAGGCGACGAAAGAATACGGCATGGCAAATCTCAAGGTCAGCAGAATTCCTTTTTCCAAAAAAATTTACATTAAGGACGACCTTTTTGTCGACGGGGCGGAAACTCAAAGTGAAATTGCCGAAAAAGCGGAAGAATTTATCGCACTGAGAGGGTACGGTGAAAAAACCGTCCTTATGCTCACATTGAAAGGCGCCGTTTCTCCGTCGCTCGTTATAAACGTCGATGCGCTTGAAAAGCGTTTAAACGGCGTTTTCGCCGTTGAAATATCCGATATGACAACTCCGTCGGAGAACGTCGATGAGCTTAAATGCGACGTAA
>CAYXMB010000201.1:0-2696 GCA_964466085.1 uncultured Ruminococcus sp. | reverse complement strand
GAGAAGAAATAAAGTATTAAAAGCAGCAAAGGGCTATTGGGGTTCCAAGAGCAAGCACTTCAAGATGGCAAAACAAGCCGTAATGAAGAGCGGAAACTATGCTTATATCGGACGTAAACTCAAAAAGAGAGATTTCAGAAGTCTTTGGATTACAAGAATTTCCGCCGCAGCACAGGCAAACGGAATTAACTATTCGAAATTCATGTACGGGCTTAAGAAAGCCGGCATCAATCTTAACAGAAAGATGCTTTCGGAGCTTGCAATTTACGACAAAGAAGGCTTTGCGGCTCTCGTAGAAAAAGCTAAAGCTGCGCTTTAATTTGCAATTAAAACCCGGTAACACCGGGTTTTTGTTGATATTGAGTATATTCTGCACACAGCATTGATTTTTACGGAAACATGGATTATACTGTTATTTCAAATCGAAAAGCAACCTTTATTAAATCGAAAGATAACGAAAAAGTCAAACTTTTTTCAAAACTTTCTCTGCCGAAATACAGAAAGCAATCGTCGCTTTTTCTGGCGGAAGGAGTTAAACTCTCCGCCGAAGCCGTTGCAAGCGGATTTTGTAAATACCTGATTGTCGAGGAATCGGCGGCAAAAAGTGAAAGCGTTTGCCGTATCGTTTCGTCGGCGGATGATTCTTGCGAAATTATCGTAATGCCCGAAGCGACTTTTCGCAAAGTATCGACCGAATCCGCACCGCAGGGCATAATTTCCGTTTGTTCCGCTCCGTCGAACCGTTTGTACGGCACCGAGCTTAAAAAGACGGACAGAATAATTGCCCTTGAGGGCGTGAGGGATCCCGGAAATCTCGGCACCGTTATAAGAAGCGCATTGGCGTTCGGATTTGATTGCGTGATAACCGGCGACTGTGCCGACATCTATTTGCCGAAAACGGTCAGAGCGTCTATGGGGGCTCTTTTCTCAATTCCCGTTTTGGAATGCGACAGCCTCGCTGCGGCGCTTTGTGATTTGAAAAAATGCGGCAGAAGAATATTCGGAGCGGTTTTAAACGAAAAATCGCTTGAGCTTGGCACATACAGCCTTGATGTCTCGGATGTTGCGGTTATCGGAAACGAGGGGCACGGCTTGTCCGAAGAAGTTAAAGACGTATGCACTCACTTTGTGAAAATTCCGATTGGAGAAAAATCGGAATCTTTGAATGCCGCCGTTGCCGCTTCCGTGATTATGTGGGAGTATTCCAAAATCAATTAATCTCCGATGCGAGATTTTATTCAGTCGAACGGAGCATGAAATGAAAATCAAAAACAAAAATGCGCTGTATTGGGTTTGGCTTGCCGAAATCTGCAAACCCGCAAGCAGGCGTGCCGTCAGACTTATCAACATGTTCGGTACACCCGAAAAGATATTCAAACTCAAGCCCGCCGAATTGCTTGCAAGCGGGATTGTAAACGAGAACGACCGTATTTACGCCGAGATTTTAACTCACAATTTGCAACCGGCGGAAGATATAATATCGTGGTGCGACCTCAGTTCGGTTAAAATAGTGACTCCCGACAGCAATTCGTATCCCGTGAATTTTCTTTCGCTTATCGATGCACCGCTTGTTCTGTATGTCGTGGGAGAGCTCCCCGATTTTTCGTCACGGTGTTCTATATCGATTGTCGGAACGAGAAAAATGACAAGATACGGGGCAACGCAGGCTTTTCGCTTCGGATATGCACTCGGCAAGGGCGGAGCCGTTACCGTCAGCGGTCTTGCGCTCGGCGTTGACGGCCTTGCAATGGCATCGGCTTTAGAAGGCGGAGGGACGGTTGTCGGTATTATCGGAAGCGGAATCGATAAGCTGTATCCGAAAGACCACGCATTTCTTTTTAAACAATGCATAAGGAATGGCGCCGTTATTTCCGAATATGCGCCGGGAACAAGTCCGTCAAGACAAAACTTTCCTCAAAGAAACCGCCTTATAAGCGCTTTGTCGCAGGGAACAGTGATAATCGAGGGCGATATTGTAAGCGGCGCTATGATAACCGCACGTCACGCTCTTTATCAGGGTAAAGATTTATTTGCGCTTCCCGGAAGCGTTGACAGCGAACTGTCCGAAGGTCCCAACAGTCTTATCAAAGAAGGCGCTTTTGCCGTTACGTCGGCACATGACGTTCTCGAAAGATACGATTTTATATATTCTTCGGCGGTTTCTTCTTCTGCGGCATTTAAATCTCTTATAGGAGTCGACGCCGAAAGGTCTGCCGACAAAACAGCCTCGAAATACCGCACGCACGGAACGTTTCGATATGAAAACGAAGTATATTACGGCAACACCGAAGACACAGGTGTCGACTTTGTCGAATCGTCCGTAGTTGCGGCATCGGAATCCGCCGGAGAATTTCACCGTTCCGATAACATACAAAAGGTGCCGACCGAAAAGAAAACTTCGAAAGCCGATAAAACGGAAAAGGCAAAACGGGGAAAAGACAGCCTTAAAAAGCCGCTTTTCAAAGCGGAGAAGCCCGCATCTCCGAAAATCGATTTCACAATGCTTTCGGAAACCGATTTAAGTGTATATGCGGCAATGATTCCCGATACGCCGATGCTTCCGGATGAGATAATAGTCAAAGGTCTCGGCGCAAAAGATATCATGTCCTCGCTTACTCTGCTTGAAATCAGCGGAGCGGTTGAAGCGGGTGCCGCAGGATATTACATGAGAAACGCCTCCGATGAAATACCGGAGG
>CAYXMB010000200.1:0-2702 GCA_964466085.1 uncultured Ruminococcus sp. | reverse complement strand
AATCGGATATTCGGTTAAGCGACTTAAAGTAACATGAGCCGTCTTCACGCCGTATGATAAAAGCATAATATTCCGGGCTCTGTACCGTGCCGAGTGTGTTTCTGAACGTGAGTCTGTATGTTCTCTCGGTCTTTTCGCAAAGCTTTACCTCGGTTACAACCGAGCTTTCGAGAGGAATGGAAACCGCCGTATATGCATCGGCTTTCGCAAGATATAAAAATAACTTGCTGCTTTTGTGAGAAATCTTAACGTTGCTTCCGAAATAAGTATAAACAAAATTTTCGAAATCTTCTGCCGGAATAACGGTAATAATTTCAAGCGTCGGATAATATTTTTGTGTCGCTTCGATAAGTTCGGTGTTTCCCGAATATTTTGAAAAAGAAGTGCAAAGCATATAATTCAATATTGAATCGCGACATGTTTCGAGAGCGTCGGCGGCATTGTCGAACTCCGGCAAATACAAAGACGCAACGGAGAGTGTTTTCATCATGTCGCAAAGTGATAAAACTTCATCCGAATCGGGATCAAGTGTCTCGATTACATCCTCGCCTTCATAATCGTAAGTATCAAAACCGAGAAGTTTTAAAAACATATCTTTTGCGGCGCAGGAAGAAAGTATCGAAACAGAAAGACAAACCGTCAAAAACAAGGCTA
Source organism: uncultured Ruminococcus sp. (assembly GCA_964466085.1). Taxonomy (GTDB): domain Bacteria; phylum Bacillota; class Clostridia; order Oscillospirales; family CAG-272; genus RUG14199. The sequence continues at coordinate 2,048 of CAYXMB010000200.1, read as the reverse complement.
TCGCTTTTTTCATACCTACCTCCCGCAAAAAATCATAATGATGTAAATATTCCTTTGAAGAATGTATTCAGCTTGTCGAAATAAAGCACGGTCAGTACCACAACGCAAACTGTAATGACAATAACGCAAATAAGCCTTATCACATTGAACCTCATTTTTTCCTGAGGCGCCGGAATAAGCTTCATTTTCACAAGAAAAGGCGTCAGTGCATTAAACAGCAAAACAAGAAGCATTATCTCGAAAGGAAGCATAAGAATGTTCTTCGCTATTCTTGTCGCAATATAGTAATAAACCCCTTTTCCGTATAACGAGTTAAGAGCAAGTGAATTGAAAACTATGTTGCCGAAAACATTTACGAGAATTTTCGAGAGTGCGATTTTCGGAACAGTCAATTTTGTCTTATAAAGACAAATCGAATAGCAAAAAGCGCAAAACATCTCGATAAGCGTAAATACGGGCATAAAAGGTCCCGTCGGAGCAATAACGGCTCCGAGAACATCGCAAACAGCCCCGCTGATAAGCGAAAGCAGAGGACCGCATACGGCACCCGAAACTGCGTTCACGAGAAATCCGACATAAATGTTCAGACTTTCGCCGATAGGAATGTAAAGCGACTTCAAAGCCACCCTGACGGCTATCAAAACGGCACAGATAATGAGCTTGCGAACGGATTTTATCTCCCTTGCCGAACAAATCCAATACTCGGCGGAAAAAGGTGACATAAAATCATTTTTTTCTTTGGTAACAGACATAAAAAACCTCCCATATCCCAAAATTTATCATCTATGGGAAGCCTCCACATATATGACAGCGGGATGCGAAATACGCACCGTCGCACTAAAGCATTCGTCGGATGAGCAACTCCCCGTCTCATCCGCACTCGGCATAAAACAGCCCTAACGCGCGTATTCCTACTCTGTTAAATTAGATTTATAATATTCATTGCTTTTTTGAAGCAAAGACTATCCGTAAATTTTCCTTGTTAAATAACCTTTTGCGCGCCGTAAAAAAGAAATAAACTTGCTGTTCGCTTTTCTCTTCTCACGCCTTGCATAAGATAATATCGCATTTGGATCTCCCGAAAAATTTTTACCGAGAGATATTTTTTTGAGTTTTGATTTGTATCTGTCGGCAAACATACGGGGATCGTACTCCAATGCGACGTTTTCATTCAATAAGATACCGTCGTTTTTTTTCTTTTTGAGGCACCCATAATAAATATTTTCGCACCTGTAATCGGTAGCCTGCGCCATCTCAACGTCGAAAATGTCGATCTTGTTCGAATAAAGCTTCTCCGATGCCGCGGAAAAAGCCGCCATGCCCCGATTTGTTCTGATTATAACCGAATTCGACCCTTTGTCGGAGCGATATTTATCGGTATAATTGTCTCCCAGCGAAATATCGGCAGACACATTGAGCTTATCGATACAGTAAAGACAGCTTTCGGGCATGAAAAAGTCCTTTGCGAACTCCCTCTCCGACTTGTTGACAAACGAAGTGTCGCCGTTTTCGAAAAACAGCTTCATGTTTCCCGGCCAACCGCCGCTCTCTTTGTTTTTAAAGTGAAGTGCCGAGAGCTTTTTTCCCTCGCCGAAACGTGACGAAAAATAATCAAAAACGTTATAATTGAATACTCTGTCACAAAAAAGACCGATGAATAAATAATTGTCACGGCAAAGCCTACGGCATGAAATGACATTCGAAAGCGCGCGCAGCGCACATGACGTGCCGACAAGTATTACCCTTTCATTCGGATTTTCGGTTATGTAACTTACGGCGTTTTCATGTGAAACCGGCAAATACCTTGATTTTACCGTTGAAATATTTTCCGCAGGCTGCAAAAGATCCGATACAGTTTTTTTCTCGCTCTTGTACTGCCCATCGCACCGATACCCGTCAACGAGAAAAGCGCAAGAATACAAACCTTCACAAAGTAATTCTCTTATAACTGTCGTAACAACGCCGCCCGATGCCGAAACTTTTAATAGGTTTTCATCACGACACCCGGCATTGTAAACCTCGATAAACTCACCTCGACACGCCACCTT
>CAYXMB010000199.1:0-2730 GCA_964466085.1 uncultured Ruminococcus sp. | reverse complement strand
CCTTCTTTTTTTGCAAAAAACAAAGCCCCTTTCGGGACTTTGTCGACAGTCTGAAATGAGCCGCACGGGCAATTCCCGTGCGGCTCATTTGTTTTATCTTATTTCGCTTTGTCTTATTATCCCCAATAACCGTTTTGGTATACCCAATATCCGGTGCAGCCTTCCCAAAGCCATGTCATAGGACACGTAACCTCATCTGCGGATGCCGGGAATTGTTCGCAACCGTAAGTATCGGAGTCTCCGACGTCGGATACCTGATATTTACCGCTGACAATAACGTTGTAGAAATTCTTATATCTTTCGACATACGTCGCCTTTGTCTCGCTGTCACCGTTAACGTAATCGCTTTCGTAAGTTGCCGAAAGGCCGAGAAAATCAACGTGCAGGCGGCACTCTTTAACATGCTTTATTTCGTCGCTCGTCTTTGCCATTGCAAGCGCCTTGTCGAAAAGGTCGGACATGTGATTGTAATTCTCACCGAAATATTCTTCGTTATACATGTTCCAAGGTCTGTCGAAGTTGTTTGTCCAGCAACCGTTAAGGTCACCTGCTTCGGTTTGCATATTGAGGTATTCTCTTATATAAGCCCAGCCCTCTCCGTAATAAGCGGCGAGATATTCGTTAACGTGGTTATTGAATTCTTCTTCGCTCATATAAGGATTCCACATCATTTTAGCCGCAAGATAGCCTCTGAGCCTCTCAAACGTATATCCGGTACTGCTTCCTTCGTTATACATTCCGGTTGCGCCGAGTGCGGCAAGCGTTTTGAAGTCGTTATAAACGTTCACAACGTTGGGTGCGGGGGCAAAGTAATAGTGATATGCCGTGCTGTAATACCAAATCTGAATATTGTCGGTAAGTTCCGCCCACTGATCAAGGAATCTCATATCCTCTTCGTTGGAGTTAAACTCGCCTGTCGGGCTCTTATATCTCGGGTTACCTCCGTTTGCAATGCACGATTCAACATCGTCATAAGTATGGTTGTTACAACCGCCGAAACAGTAGCAAACGCAAATCGAATCGTCGGGACGGGTGAATTTCGGGGGATTTCTCGCATCCCAATAAGCTATCGTGTAAATCTCCGCATCGGGGTACACTTCTTTGAGGGCTTCCGCTGCCTTATTTGCAAGACGGAATACCGTCCCGGCAATGCTTCCTTCGATTGCGTAAATTTCCTTGCATCTTGTGCACGTGCAGAAATTCGTGTTGTCGTTGGGAGAGCAGGAAATCTGAGTCCAGGATTCACCGAAAAGCTGTCCCCAGCTTTCTCTTTGAATTGCGAGTTTTACACAGTTGTCAACCATCTTGTCGCAAAGCGCCTGATCACTGAGACAGGGCTGTCTTTGTTCTTCGGGGGTTATAAGATCCCAGTTGTACATATCGTCGAAATCCTGTATCAAAGCCGCATAAGAGTGAGCGTGAAGATAAGGAGTTCCGACTCTACCGCCGTTTTTGGAACTTTTCGCATCGTTTGAGTCGTTCAATCTGAGCTCGATCGAATGATCGCTTCCGCCAGCCTGCGAAAGTGCACGATACGAGTAAGCGGGAACTTCCGTTGTATCGTAACTTGCGGGAATATCAACGCTGTCGGATGCGTAGAGGAAATTCGAAATACCGAGAAAATATCTGTAACCGATAAATTCTTCGAGAATAAAATACGCGGCGTAAATCGGGCCTCTCGAAGAACCGCAGATAACGTTCAAATCGCCGTTATCGTCGACACACACTCTGTAGCCTTCGAGTCCGAGCTCATTCTCGTTGTTCTCGTCGAAAGCAAAACGAATATTATATGCGTTTGCGCTCTCTCCATACTTGGAAACGGAGAGTTCGTAGCCGCATGCGGCCGAAATTTTATTTCTGAGAACTTTTGCGGCATTTTTCATGCACTCGGTGGCATCATCGGGAATTACAATTGAAAATCTTGTAATATTCTTTCCGCCGATTGACACCGTTCCGACTTTGTATTTTCCGTCTTCGTTGACTCCTTCGAGATACTCCGCTCCGGCAACGTGCTTTCTTATGAGAAGAATATCTTTAAGGTTAACACTGCCGTTTTTGTCGGCATCGGCAGCCGTAACGTTTAAGTCTTTCTCCGTTGCAAGTCCCGCAGCATAGCGTCTTGCAAGTAGGATATCTTTAACGTTAATTGCCGCATTATCGTCGGCATCGCCGAGTAGATAACCGTAAGTCGCTTCCGTATTGACGGCAAAAAGTGAACATACCGACATCATCATACAGATAGCGAGCAGATAAGATAATATTTTTTTCATGTCTCTCTCCTTGTAAAGAGTATTATACAAATATATGTTACCACACACCGCCGAAAAAGTCAATGGTAAAATTACAAATGGCTGGCTCCCCAAGAGAAATCACGCACCGCTCTTTTCACCCACATCCTCCGTTCCCGTTTGCAGAGCAACGAAGCAATATGGAGCCGTGCGCTATCGGCAAAATATTTTCAAAGGGCACGGTGCGGTTTTTACCTCATCGTGCCCTTCTTATCTATTCGATTATATTATACTTTTGCATAAAATCATCATATCCAACGGTTTTGGGATGCGTTCCACTCCCAATATCCCGTAAAGTCGTCTCCGAACCAGCTCATCGGCTTTATTATATCGGTTTCCGACTTCGGATAGTTGGTAGTTTCGAGTTTCGCAAGTCTGAATCCCGATGAATTTACGAAATTATAGAGCCACTTGAAGTGTTCGGCATAAAGTGCCTTTGCAC
>CAYXMB010000198.1:0-2817 GCA_964466085.1 uncultured Ruminococcus sp. | reverse complement strand
GTTGCTTCAGGCGAATACCGTATCGTAAAAGCCGAAGATTTTTACATCACCCGGCGAAAAGTTGTACTGTGACTTGCACGGCTGTGTTGCTTCAGGCGAATACCGTATCGTAAAAGCCGAAGATTTTTACATCACCCGGCAAAAAGTTGTACTGCGACTTGCACGGCTGTGTCGCTTCAGGTGAATACCGTATCGCAAAAAGGCGGAAATTTTTATATCGTTCCCGAAGCAGCGCCGAAATGACGAGCGTCGGTTATGCGGTGAAATTTGCGAGAAATCCCGACTGTTCGATGCATTTTCGGCTTCCCGCTATAATATTTGTCTTTTTGCCGTCAAGAGGGAGCGCATTGCCTTCCGTTGTGACGGCCGTGCCGCCTGCTTCTTCCAAAATAACAAGTCCTGCCGCAAAATCCCACGTTGCGAGTATTTCTTCGAAGAAAAGCCCCGCTTTTCCCGCCGCAACGGAGCAAATATCGAGTGCCGCCGCACCGCAGCGTCTAACGTCGAGGCATTTCGGGAAAATGTGACGAAGTTTTTCCATTGTTCTGTCGAACAATTCGAGGTTGTAGGGCGACGTTCCGAAAAGAACGAGGCTCTTTTCAAGGTCGTTTTCCGTTGCTTTAATCGGCATGGAATTCAATGTGGCACCGCATCCTTTCGCACCGCAGAAAAGCTCGTCGGTGTAGGGATTGTAAACGACGCCGACGCTCGGCACACCGCTCAGAAAACAGGCTATCGAAATACAGCTTATATTCATATTGTTCGCAAAATTCGCCGTACCGTCGATAGGGTCGATTACAAAAGTCATTTCGGAGTCGATTTTGCCTTTGTCGTCCCCTTCTTCCGCAAAAAACACGGCTTTCGGGTATTTCTCCGAAAGCTTTTCGATTGCGAGTTTTTGTACCGCAACGTCGTATTCGGTTACAAGGTCACGTATTCCGGTTTTGTTTTCGAAGTCAACGTGCTTAAACTCGGCACCGAGTATAATTTTGCCGCAAAGTTTTGCGACGTCTGACGAAACTTTTTCTATTTCCTTTAAATCGTATTTCATGTCGTACTCTCCTTTTCCGAATAAGTATACCTCATGTGACTTTATCTGTCAATTGCTTTTTTCGGCAAATTTTTCGGGGGAATTTATTAAATCCGCTTGACAAACGCAATACTTCGTGATATGATGTATTACACAAAAGGAGGTATTGCATGGATATTCAAATGAAACGGGGTCTTTTGGATGTATGCGTTCTTGCCGCGATAAAAGGCGGTGAGTCCTACGGCTATTCGATTATAAAGGATTTAAAGCCTTATATCGAACTGTCGGAATCGACGCTTTATACGATTCTGAAACGGCTTGAAGGTGCCGAAATGCTGACGGTCAGGTCGGCGGAGCACAACGGAAGGCTTCGAAAATACTATAATATAACCGAAAAAGGGAAGAAAAGAATCGATGAATTCAAGGAAGAATGGAAAGAAGTTATGAGCATTTACAAATTCGTAACACGGGAGGACTGTGATGAGAAAGAATGAATTTTTGGAAAAGCTTCGAGGCGAGCTTGCCGGCGTTCCGACGGAGGAGCTTGAGGAAAGGCTTGATTTTATATCGGAAATTATCGACGATAAGGTTGAGGAGGGAATGAATGAGGACGATGCCGTCGGGGAGATAGGAACAGTCGGAGAGACGGCACGTCGCATTATGTCGGAAATTCCTTTCGCAACGCTTATAAAAGAAAAAGCAAAAAGAAAAAAAGCGAAAATTTCGTTTGAGAAAAACAAGACGGCGGTTATAATTCTTTTGATTTTGGGCTCACCGATATGGCTGTCGCTTCTCATAGCGCTTGCCGCAGTCGTTTTGTCGGTTGTAATTGTTCTTTGTTCTCTTGTTATAACTCTTTACTGTATCGACGTATCGTTTGCGGCAAGCACACTCGCATGCGGTGTTCTGTGCGGAATTTATGCCGCAAGCGCAAATGCGGTCGGAATAACGGTGTGTGTCGGTTGCGTTTTGTTCTTCTTCGGCTCGACGGTACTTTTGTTCTTCGCAAGCAAGGCGGCAACCGAAGGCGTGATAAAACTTATCAAAAATACCGTGTTCAATATCAAAATTAAAATATAACGTCTTGACTTTCGCGGAGGATTACGTATAATGAGTAAAAAGAGTAAAATATGGCTTGCCGTATCGATTTCGGCGGTTATTGCGGGCGCTTTGATAATTTGCATCGGGCTTTTTATCGCAAAATTCGATTTTCGAAAGTTCGAAACGGTGAAATACGAAGAAAAAACATATGAGATAAACGAAAAATTCGAAGAAGTGTTAATCGATATTCGCATGTCGGATATTGAATTTGCGATTTCGGATGACGGAAAAGAAAAAGCGGTATATTTTGAAACGGACAGCGTAAAATACGAAGTCGGCGTCGAAAACGGCGTGCTGAAAATCACCGAAAGCGGAAAACGCAGCATTTTCGATTATGCGGGTGTCACTTTCGGTCGGTATAAAACGACGGTATTTCTCACGGAAGAAGAATACGGAAAAGTTACGGTGAGAGACAAAGCGGGGGACGTTTTTGTTCCCGAAGGAGTAACTTTCGGAGATGTTAAAATCGACGTTAGTGCGGGTGCGGTTATTTACGGTGCCTCAAAATGCAAAACGCTTGAAATTTCAAGCGGCACCGGTGAAATCGGAATTTCGTCGGTCGAAGCCGAAAACATCCGTATTTCGTCAAAGACGGGGGCGGTGAAAATAGAATCGGCAAACGTTTCGGGAGATATTGCGTTTTCGTCCTCCACAGGGTCGGTGTCGCTTTCCGACGTAAGCTGTGC
>CAYXMB010000197.1:0-2873 GCA_964466085.1 uncultured Ruminococcus sp. | reverse complement strand
ACCGATTGCGGAGCGTATGAGCCTGCGGTGAAAAACGGTGATATATACGAAATATCAAATGCGGGGCAGCTTTTCTGGTTTGCAAAACTCGTAAACGGAACACTGCGCGACACTGCGCAAAATACCGCTGCATGCGGCAAACTTTTAAACAATATCGATTTGGAAAACCGCACATGGATTTCAATCGGAACCGAAAGCAACCCTTACAGCGGAACGTTTGACGGAAACGCAAAGACGGTATCGAATCTTTCGGTTACGGCAAAGGAAAGCAAGCAAGGCTTCTTCGGCACCGTTTCGGAAGGCACCGTTTCGAATTTCACACTTGAAGGAAAAATTACGGTTTCGGCAACATCCGATACTCCCGTACAGTACATCGGCGCCGTAGGTTGGGCGCACAGCGGTGCGTTGATTGAAAGTGTAACTTCATCTTTAAATATAACAGACGAAGGAATGACGGCAAACAACTATAACCGCTTCATCGGCGGCGTTGTCGGATTTCTCGGATATCCCGATGCGGGTAACAATTCAAAAGCCGCTAAAGTGCAAAACTGTATTTTCAACGGCACAGTAAATATGCAAACCTCACGTGAAACGGGCGGCGTTGTGGGTTGCGCCGTATGGTACAGCGAAATTACGTCGTGCCGCAATAACGGAAACATAACGGCGGGGGACGCCTCGTGTCATATCGGAGGCATTTCCGGCGATGCGCAGGAAGGTGCCGCAATTACATACTGTATCAACTACGGAAACGTAACATCGAAAGGCTCCGACTGCATAGGAGGCGTTGTCGCTTATGCGAATAAAAATACGAAAATCGAATATTGTGCCAACGTCGGCACCGTAAAGTGCACAAGCGAAAACGGCGGCAGTATAGGCGGTGTTTTGGGATATATCAACAACAACTCGTTCGGCTCTTTGAAAAACTGCTACAATTACGGTTCCGTCGTCACGGCCGAAGGCAGCGACAGTCATGCGGGAGCTGTTGTGGGTTGGTGCAGGAACTCCAACGTATCCATGATTGAAAACAACTGCTATCTCGATACATCGTGCACTCAAGACTCCGACACCGCATCCGTTTCGGCAACGAAAATGTCCTCGACACAATTCTCAAACGGCGAAGTGCTTAAGTTTTTGAACGGCGGTACAACCGACGGCAAGTGGAAACAGGCTGTCGGCAAGGACAAATACCCGAACTTCACAAGCGAAACCTCAACCGCAACGCTTATAGGTGACGTTAACGGTGACGGAATGCTGTCGATTAAAGATATTAAACTTTTGAAGATGTTCGTTTCGAACTCCGTAACTTCCGACGAAATAGTCGAAGCGAATTCCGATGTCAACGGCGACGGAATGATAACCGTCAAAGACGTCAAAGCACTCAAAGCACTCATGGCTTCTTAAAATCAAACTCAAGCGGGACGGCATTTCGAATTCCTTTGCACGGCAAATGAAGTATCCGAATACAAAACGCCGTACCGAATCGCACAGTCCCCTTTTTGAGAACCTTGTGCGAAAATTTTAAAGTAAACAGGCGGTATTGTTCAAAGACGGCAATATCGCCTGTTTTTTCTTTCGGCATTTCAAAGAGGGTGCGAACTCTCCTCGCCATAGTACTGTAATTTTTCGAATATAACTTTTCACCGCATTTTTTCAAAAAGAGGCCCCGCCTGTGGGGAACACTTTGCACGAAGCGTTCCCCATAGGCGGGGCTCCGAAAATCCGAATTTAATATATCTTATTTTATCTTATTTTCCAACGGTCGTAACCTTCGTCATACGCCTTTTCTTCGGCGGTGAATTTCGGAAGGGTATTTATCGTTTCGCCGTTATTGTATTTACGGTCGTTTACGTCCTCCGTCGTACCCATTACGGTAATATTGAGCTGACGGTGACGGGCACGGACATGGTCCCAGTCGATAAAGTAAACATGGGCGAATTCGCCTCCGTCGAGAACGCCGTCTTTAATTGTCATAGCTTCGCTTCTTCCGAAGAAAACGGAACGGAGGTGGCCGTCTGTATTCATCGACGTGAAGTTACCGGGCTCATCTACGTATCTGCCGAATTTTGCGTGGAGAGGTCCGGGATGACGGTACTGATGTTCTTCCGCATAATCGGGGATAAGCTTTCTCATAATATCGAGAAGATCGTGCTGAAGATACTCAAGGTCAAAAGAGTCGAAGTCATGAGAACATTCCTGAATCATAACCGAGCACGTGGTATGATGGGACGCTATAGTGCACGTTCCGTTTTTAATTCCCGACTCGGCAACCACATTGAGAACGTCTACCGTGACGTCGTGAAAAGTGGGAACCCAGCCTCTTGACTGAAGTTCAAGCTCTTTTTGAAAAACTTTAAATTCCATTTTATTTTCTCCTTAAAAAATAATATCTCGGTTATTACGGGCATTCCATGCATCCCGCACCGCACGAATCATATCGTCAACCATAGCGGCACGTGCTTCTCTTGTCGGGAGAGCCACTATTCCGCTTGACGAGCCCGTCGCATCGGCGCCCGCAAAAATGTTGCGGTAAACGTCGTCGTAACATTTTATTCCGGCGCCCTGAAGCACCATTATTTCGGGATTAACCTCTTTAACGCACTTCGTCGATGCCTCAACGTATTCTTTGTCGCTTGCTTTCCCCGTACCTATAAGTTCCGTCGGCTCCGCAACTATTATATTGGGGCAAAGATGAGCTATTGCGGATGCTTCGGCAATGGAATCGGCGCAAACGATAGTCGCAAGACCGACCTCGTCCGCACGCTTAATTGCGGCTTTGAGTTGTGACACGGTGAGCGGTTTCTCGCAGTGATTCTGCATAACTCCCTCCGCACCTGCGGCTTTGAGGCTTTCTGGAAGAATATCCGCAAGACCCC
>CAYXMB010000196.1:0-2876 GCA_964466085.1 uncultured Ruminococcus sp. | reverse complement strand
GACGAAAAAATTTGACTGCGCATCTGCACTATCAGAACTGTGCGGTAAAGCCTTTATATTTCTGTAAAATTGAATTTTTTATTAAATATCATACAAGGTGCTTTACAAATATAAAATTATGTGCTATAATTGTAGCACATAGTTGCTGCTCTGTCGATGATGCGATATTTTGTGAAATACCGAATAATTCAAAAAAATGTGCACGGCTTTTTGTAAGTCGGCTTTCGGAATAAGCAGCTCGATTCTTTCGCAAGAATAGGTTCGGCTCGAATAATTCGGTGTTGACCATGATATTGATATTTTAACATAAAGGAGAATCAAATATGAAAAAACGACTTTTGTCAGGTATTCTTTCGGCACTTATGCTGCTTGGAACGGTAACGTTCACGTCCTGCGGCGATAAAACGCCCGAACCCGAAAAATCCAAGGTCGATCATGTTTACAAGGCATTGAGTATCGACATCGGAGACAATATTAATCCGCGCGAACTTATAAACGCCGGAGATAAACTTATAGTCTATGCCTCCGAGATAACAGACCGCGAAAATTATGAATATCAAAGTATCTTCATGACGATAGACCCAAAGAGCGGAGATTATGAGAAAAACGTGATTCCGAAAGCCGACGATTCCTCTTACATACAAAAACTTGCGGCAACGTCGGACGGAAGCATAATCTTCCTTATGCAAAACTACGACTCCGAAACAAACAGTCAAACCTACTCGATAACCACATTGGAAAATGATTCTTTTGTCACATTATGTCCCGATGTATCGACCCTTTTCGAATCCGACGGTGAAAATTCAATCTTCGGCGGCGGTCAGTTGTACATTGACTATTTCGCTGTTGACAAAGACGACAATATATATCTGACCTGCGACTATGCGATACTCGTACTCGATAAGAATTTCAACAAGCTTTTCGAGCTTGAAGTGGGCGGTTACATAAGACGTCTCGGTTCAACATCCGACGGTCGGGTATACATATCCTATTACGACAACGGAGACTCGCAAATACGCTATATCGATACCGAAAAAAAGGATTTCGGCGATAAAATTCAGCTTCCCGAAACAAGCAACGTCCGAAACGCGGAATTTTATGTAGGCGCGGGATACGATCTCTACTACAAAGACGATTCATCGGTCTACGGCTTCAATTCCGAAGACGGCGAACCTGTCGAACTTTTGAATTTCGTAAATTCCGACGTAAACCCCGGCAACATTCAAGAACTTGTCGTTTACGACGCGGATACAATGCTTTGCTGCTGTTATGATTTCTATTCCGAAGAAAGCAGCTACGAACTTCTCTTGATGAAGCGTATTCCGGAGAAAGAAATACAGGAAAAATACGTTATAAAACTCGCATATATCCCAAGCGGTGCAAACACATTGGAGTCGCTCGCAGTCGCATTCAACCGTGCAAGCGACGAATACCGCATTGAGCTTATCAATTACTTACAGTACGGCAATGACGACGATTATACCGGAAGCCAATATCTCGAAAGCCAAATACTTGACGGAACAGCCCCCGATATTATCAATGTCTCCGATTTCGAAAACTCCGATAACTGGATAGAACAAGGCGCATTCACCGATCTAACCAAACTCATGGAAAAGGATGAAATCTTCGACCGTTCGAACTATTTCGACTGTATATTTACGTCCTATACCGACCAAAAAGGCAGAATGTACCAATTCGTCACAAATTTCAACTTGGAAACCATACTCGCAAATGCGAATATAATCGACTTTGACACTTGGAATGCCGAAAAATGTATAGACTTCATTTCGAATCTTCCCGATGACAAATTCATCATGTCATACTTTTCCCAAAACGCAGCTTTGTATCTTCCCATAGCGGCTTCGATGGATACCTTTATCGATTATGAAAACGCGACCTGCTCGTTCGACAGCGAACTTTTCAAAAAACTGCTCGAAAAGGTGAAAAACGTTCCCGAAGATTTAAGCTATTACGCTTCTCTCAATGACGAAGAAAAGGAAGATTACAGTAATAATCCCACCAAGCCGTATCTCGACGGAACAATACTTTTCGAAGAGGAATATTTTTACAGGTTAAGAGATTACGCTTCCGCACTCGTTCAGTTCGGTGAGGACAATGAAACAATATTTTTGGGATTCCCCACCAATAACGGAAACGGAACTCTCTTGATTCCTCAAGCAAGTTATTCGATAAACGAAAAAAGTATCCTCAAAGAAGGAGCATGGGAATTTATAAAATATGCCTCCGCCTCGGCTTCATCGTCAATGAGAAGTATAGAGGGCTTCCCGGCTTGCATCGAAGCCTTTGACAAAATGTGCGAAGACGAGATCGGCTCATGGTATTATTTCTATCCGAACGGCAGCATGGGATTCGGTTCCGATTCTACATACGAAGAAGTACTTGAAAGGGTACAAGCGAGGATGAACCGTAATCCGAGAATGGCGACCGGTACGATAGTTCAAATCAGTAAAGAACACACAGAAGCTCTTCACGAACTTATAAACGGCGCACAGGCAAGTCCGAATATGCAAAGCAAGGTATTCGAAATAATAAACGAAGAAGCCGAGCTTTATTACTCCAACGCAAAATCCCTCGACGAGACCGTTAAGATTATCCAAGACAGAGTTTCGACCTATATTTCCGAAAACAGCTGAAAATAAGGTTTTGCTTGATGAGGCATAATTTGATTATGCTCGAAAAATCCGGCAGCGCAGCTGCGCGCTCGGACTTATGCGTTGCTGCCCAAAAATTCACGACCGGTTGTCGTGAAGGACACAAACCTACTAAAAGCCGTGCTATCTCAGCGCGGCTTTTGCTTTTATATGAGCACTTTTTATCTTCTCGTTATCCTTGACAGGGAAACGCGAAAAAATGAG
>CAYXMB010000195.1:0-2876 GCA_964466085.1 uncultured Ruminococcus sp. | reverse complement strand
TGTTTGCCCGTTCCTCGATTTCATAATGCCGATAATCACGGCTTTCGGCGAATACGGCCTGTTTTTCATAGCGGCCGCCGCCGTTATGCTTGTTTTCAAGCGGACGAGAAAAACGGGCGCAATGATGGGATGCGCACTCGTTCTCGGACTTCTGATTTGCAACTTGGGGCTCAAACCCGCCGTTGCGAGAATACGTCCTTATGAGCTTCGTCCCATCGATTTCGAAATGCTCGTTCCGAAGGCAACCGACTATTCTTTTCCGTCGGGTCATACGATAGCCGCAGTCGAATGCGCAACCGTTCTCATGATTCGGGATAAGCGCTTCGGCATTCCCGCCGTCGTCCTTGCGGTACTTATCGCTTTTTCGAGAATATATCTCTACATCCACTATCCGAGTGACGTCGTAACTTCGCTGTTTCTCGGCGTCGGCATAGGTTTTGCAAGCGTTGCGATAATCAACTTTGCGATAAAGAAATTCGAAAGCGTAAAGGCACGTAAAGCGGAAAACCGTTAATCCGGAGAAAAAACGTTATTTCGGCGCAAAACGCAAATTCTGCGGAAAGCCGTCGGTTCAACGCAAAACCGCAAATTCTGCGGAAACCGCAAATCCGACGAAAAGAGTTATTTCCGGGAAAAACGGAAAACGAAACGGAAAACAAAAAAGTAAAGGGGCGAAAAATGCCCCTTTTTCAATTGCGGCCTTTATTGTTTTGCCGAGCCTTGCGCTTTTCAGCCGTCACTTTCGGTCGCTTCAGCCGTTGCTTTCGGGAGAGCTTTCGGCATTACCGCCTCCCTCATTTCCCCCGTCGTTCCCGTTTTCGGACTGTGAGGTATCTGTGCTTGCGGTGTTTTCCGCACCGCCGTTTTCGCTTAAAGACGTATTCGTATCGGCGGTACCGTCGCTTTCGGCGGTGTTTCCGTCGGATTTCGCACTTTCGTTTGCCGTGCTGTCGGCACCGCTTTGGAAATTCGGATTATCAAAGCCTTTTATGAATCCGTCGACGTCGGCCGAGCAAATATCACCGCCTATCACACGGTTCTTGTAAATTATGATGTTTGCCGTCACCTCACCGTCGTATCCCTTGTAATTCGTGACTTTGTAGGAATATCTCGTCACCTCTTTCCCCGAATATTCGGTAAGGTCGAGACCCTGCTTTTTCTGAAGTGAGTTGTAGGACGAGAGAACTTTGTCGAAAGTCGACGGAATTTTAACGGTGGCTTCTTCGATAGGCTCCGACTCGACCTCCCACCCGAACTGAGAAAGAAACGCTATTCTGTCGTCATTCGTTCTTATCTTGCCGTAATTTATTTTTTCCTCTTTGACCGTAGGTGTCGCCTCCGTATCGGTGCCCGACGCCTCAGACGTGTCCCCGTCGTGCGGAATCAGCAAAAGGAGAGAAACAACAAGGACTGCCGCAAGGCAAATCACACTCACGAATTTGAGAGTGTTGCCTTTGATTGAATATACGAACATACAAACCTCCTGAGTTTTTTGTTACATGTATATTCACGGCAATCCTTTTTATGACGGACAAGTCGGGGTTATCGGGTTAAATTTTCCAAAATCTTTATAAGCAGATTATATATTTTTTCGGTTGACGATACCGAGAGCTTTTCGTCGGGAGTATGAATATCGTAGGCATCGGGTCCTATCGATATTATATCCAAATCGGGCTTTTCGCATTTCACAAGCCCGCATTCGAGCCCCGCATGTATTCCCGTGATTTTCGGAGTTTCGCCGAAAAGAGATTCGTAAGTTTCCCTGTAAATTTTCTGAAGTTCGGAGCCTTCTGTTAAATCCCATGCGGGATATCTGTCTCTGTGGGAAACATCGGACGCTTTTGCGAAATTTCCGAGAGATTCGAGATTTGCGATAACGGAATCGAGGCTTGCCTCCGACGATGAGCGTGACGAGGACGTAATACCGATATCGGCACCGTTTGAGCGCACGATACCGACGCTTGTCGAGGTTTTGACGAAATCTTCGACCGCCTCGCTCATTTCGAGAACTCCGCAGGGGAGAGAGGTTACAAGAGAAATCACGGCACGGCTGTACTTTTCGGCAAAGCAGTGAGCGTCACCTCTCTTGAACGAACATTCGACTTTAAAGCCCGAATCTTCCTTGCAGAGATTTTCTTTTATATTCTCGGCATATTCTTCGAGCACTTCGACGGCATATTCCGGCTCCGGACACGTGAATTTAACGGTACATTCTCTCGGTATTGCGTTATCTTTGTTTCCTCCGCACACCGAAATCAGCCTTGCATCCTTAATCTGACTTACAAGCTCAAAGGCGAGTTTGTTGGCGTTTGCCCTGCCGAGATTGATATCCGCTCCCGAATGGCCTCCTGCAAGTCCCGAAACGGAAAGAGTTACTTCGTTTTTGCATTTTTCGAAGGGAATATCTTTGAAGCGAAAGTCGGTTCTGACGCCGCCCGCACAGGAAACCGTCGCACAGGCGGAATCTTCGGAATCGAGATTTATCATGTAATCGGCTTCGATAAGCCCCTTGTCGAAAGCTTTCATGCCGCAAAGCCCCGTCTCCTCCTCAGTCGTGAAAAGACATTCGAGAGGACCGTGAACAAGAGAGGAATCCTCCATTACGGCAAGCATTACGGCGACTGCGACTCCGTCGTCGGCTCCCAAAGTCGTTCCGTCTGCGCTTATAAAATCGCCGTTTTTCACAAGCTTTATCGCATCTTTCGAAAAATCGTGTTCGGTGCCCGCATTCTTCTCGCAAACCATGTCGGTGTGCCCCTGAAGAAGTACCGTTTTCGCGTTTTCTTTTCCGTCCGACGCCTTTACCCTGACGAAAACGTTGTTACTTTCGTCCTTTATGACCTCGTGCCCCATTTTACGTGCGGTGTTTTCGATAT
>CAYXMB010000194.1:0-2967 GCA_964466085.1 uncultured Ruminococcus sp. | reverse complement strand
TAAACGACGTTCAAAAAGAAACGATGACGTCGTATCCCATCACCGTAAGCTCCGAGACAATCGACGTTTCAAGCCTTATGGGGATAAGAGGGGAAATTATCGGAGAAATAAGAGACGGCCGGTCGGACAACTCGGACGACAATACGGTGCGTGCGGACTTTTCGGCAATCGAAAACAGCGAAAAAATCACTTCAAGCATCGTCGAAAACAATTTAACCGAATTTAAAAAATATCTCGACAACCCAGACAGCGAAATTCACGCTTATCTCGGAGAAAACGGAATCGTGTATTCCTACGACGTTAATTTTACAGCATATACTTTTGACCCCGAAGGCAACTTCGTAAGTTGCGAAAGAGACACGGACAACCCGTCGGGCGTCATCGGAAATGCGGGACAGGCGGGAATACTCGGCAAAGTTAAAAGCCTTCAAAGCGGAAATGCCGACGGCGAAAGCGATTTTTCGATGCTCGCAACGGGAGGCAACGGAGAGACTGTAGGTAAAACGGTCACCGACAGTTACGACGTTGTTAAAGGGAATTGGCCCGAAAACCTTGACGAGGCGGTACTCGTTCTGAACTCCGACGGCGAAATTTCGGCGACGTCGCTTTACAGATTGGGGCTTATAACCGAAAGCGATTACAAAGAACAAATCGAAAAAATCGAAAACGGCGACAGTCCCGACGAAATATCGTTTGACGCCGATTCTCTTATAGACCGCCGCTTCTATATCGTTCCCGCATGTTACCTCTATACCGAAAACGCAAACGGCACTTTTTCGCCGATCGAAGATATCCGACAAAACGAAGAATTTCTGCTTGATAATTCGACGGAACTAAAAATCGTCGGAATAATAAAGTCGAAAAACGGAGCCGAAAATGCCGATATCACAACCGCCGTAGCCTATACGTCGAAGCTTTGCAATTGGATAATTTCGACAACCGACGAAAGCCCCGTAATTACGGCTCAGGAAGCAAATCGCGAAATCAACGTTCTGAACGGAATGAGCTTTACGGCGGCAGACGACTCGGAAAAAGCCGAAGAAGCGAAGAACTACCTTTTATCTCTCGGTATATCGGAAAAAGCAGTTTTCTATAAAATGATGACGTATTACGCATCGGGCAATATACAAAGTTATGATGCGGGACTCGGCGTGCCCGATGACGAAAGCGCAATGGCTGCGGCACTTGACGCATGGCTCGGCGCATCTCCCGACAGTACGGTTCTGCTTAAAGTATATGATGAATATATAGCGGGCTCGACGTACGAGGACAATATGAAAGAATTCGGAAAAACAAGTTACGATGCCCCCTCGTCGATAAGCATTTACGCAGACAGTTTCGAAGACAAGGACAAGATTACCGAATGCATCAAAAAATACAACGAAACGGCAGGCGAGGAAAAAAGCATTACCTACACCGATTACGTCGCACTTCTCACCTCGTCCGTAACGACGATAATCAACGGTATATCTTACGTTCTCGTCGCTTTCGTTTCGATTTCCCTTATCGTGTCTTGCATTATGATAGGAATCATAACACACATTTCCGTAATGGAACGCACCAAAGAAATCGGCATTCTCCGTGCTCTCGGCGCATCGAAAGGCAATATTTCGCTTGTTTTCAATGCGGAGACTTTCATAATAGGCTGTTTTTCGGGGCTTCTCGGCATCGGAGTGTCATTTGCGGCACTTATACCGATAAACTCGCTGATTGAGAAAATAAGCGGGCTCACGGGGCTCACAGCGCAGCTTTCCGTGCCGTCATCGACAATTCTCATTGCGATAAGCGTTGTTATTACGGTTTTGGGAGGCCTTATACCGGCAAAAAAAGCGGCAAAAAAAGACCCTGTAACCGCACTCAGAACGGAATAATTTTTTCGGCGTGTATTTATTTCGAAAATCTTCGGCAAACTGTTGCTATTTTCGGATTTTTTTGGTATCCTGTTAATATAAACCGATATTTGAGGTGACGGATATGTTTTCAAAACTTGCCGAAGGCGATATTTTTTCAACGACAGAGGATTGTGCGACAAGCGGTCCCAGAACCGCTGTTCTTCCGGACGGAAAGATAATATGCACTTTCATGATAAATTCAAAGAGCGGCGCAAATGATTTTGTACCTATGGCCGCATATTCCGACGACGGGCTGAATTGGAACGACGGCAAGCCCGTGTGGCCGGAACTTATCGGCAAAAAATCTTTTTTCGCATCGGTTCGCGCGGGAGAAAACGACAGTATTGCAATAGCAGGTCAAATATTCGATATTGACGAGGTCGGCGAAAACTTTTGGTCGGACGAGGTCGGAGGAATGAAAGAAAATCGGGTAGCTTTCTCCGTTTCAGACGACGGTTATGAGTTTCCTCTCCCGACCGAAGTCGAGCTTCCATATTACGCTTCCGCCGAACAGGCAGGTGGTATGCTTGTCGACAAAGACGGCAAACTCACAATGATTTATTCTCCCTATCCTACGATTGAAAAACGGGGAGAGGTCGACACAAACTGCATGGTAATGCTCAGAAGCTGCGACGGGGGAAAAACGTTCAACGGCAAAAAATTCGCCGAGACAAACGGCGAATGCCTCTATGCCGAAAGTTGGATTACACGCCTCACCGACGGCCGTCTGTTCGTTTCGACATGGCAAACCGCAAGCGAAGATTCCAGCAGATATTTAATTTCCGACAGCGACGGAAAAACCTTTTCGCCTCCGCTCATTCAACCTTTTCGCGGTCAAAGCACGGGTATATCCGCATGGAAAGACAACTCTGTTCTTATAGCGTACAATCAGCGCAAAGAAAAGCCCGTCGGAGTATGGCTTGCACTGGAACGTCCCGACGAAAACGGCGCAAATCTTATCGAAAACGAACCCGTATGGCTTGCCGAATCGGCAACGCTCAGAAAAACCGACGGCAGTTTCGGTCAGTGGACGGATTTCTCTTTCGGAGAACCTCACGTAACCGTTCTCCCGGAT
>CAYXMB010000193.1:0-2974 GCA_964466085.1 uncultured Ruminococcus sp. | reverse complement strand
AAGCCTTGTCGAAAGGCAGAGGTTGAACTTGCAGAAGTCAGCTCCACCCATAGTACCGAGAAAGCGGCTAATCACCGTGAAGGAAAGGGGTGGACGGTTGGAACAGGCTAATGAGTGAAGTCAATATTGCTGATTGAAAACAGTTGCTCAAAAAAAGCGAGATTATCGGTTGAGGGTAGGTCGGAAGCTGAGAGTAAACACCGAAAGTGTTTAGGCAATATAGAGGGAAGTCATTAAGGGCAAGACCAGCCGAAACGCCGTATGCCGAAAACGGCACGTACGGTGTTGTGGGAGGACGGGGGTTAGTCACCCCCTCCTACCCGATTATTATATTATACCCATGATGAGCCGTTCCATTCCCAATATCCGCTGTAATTTTCCGTAATCCACGACATCGGGTTGTAAATATCGTCAGCCGACGAGGGGAAGTTTTCCGCCGCATGGGCTTTGTCCGACCAGTTGGTCATTTTTATATCGAATTTTTCAAATCCCTCGACAAGCCCTTTGTACCTTTCGGCATATGCGGCTTTTGAAGCTTCGTCACCGTTTTCGAAGTCTCTCTCGAACGTTGCCGAAAGTCCGAAGAAATCGACGTGTAAAATCAGAAGTTCAACATGCTTCTTTTCGGTGCTGTCACCCAAATTCCATGCTTTTTCGAGAAGGTCTCTGAGACTTTCGTAGTTTTCTTCGAAAAACTTTTCGTTGTAGAGGTTCCAGGGACGGTCGAAATTGTTTCTGAAACAGCCGAGTTCATCGGAAGCGGCGTTCTCAAGCTCTATATATTCACGCACGAATTCCGAGCCTTCGCCGTACCAAATATCGAGATACTCGTCGATATACCCGTTGAATTCTTCCTCGCTCATGAAGGGATTCCACATCATTTTGGAGATAAGGTAACCTCTGAGCCCTTCGAATGTGTAATAGGGCGTATCGCTTCCCTCACAGTAAATTCCTCTTGTTCCGACTTGCGCCATGTACTTGAAGTCGTCGTAGATGTTGAAAAGATTCGGCGACGACGCTATATAGTAGGAAAGGTTGTCGGAACAGTACCATGCGTATACGTTGGGAGAGAGCTCGCACCACGCTTCGTAAAGCGCTTTGTCTTCGGAGTTGTTGAGAGGATTTCCCGTCTCGCTTGTAAGTCTCGGATTTCCTCCGCAAGCGTCGCACTTATCGCTTTCGAGGAAAGAGTGATTGTTGCAACCGCCGAGTCTGAAACAAACGATAACGTTATCGTTCGGTCTTGTCATTAAAGTCGGTTTTCTCGCTTCCCAATGGGCTATCGTAAAAACTTCGATTCCGGGACAGTACTCGTCGAGAGCCTCCGCCATTCGGTTTACGAATCTGAAAAGCGCGCCGCCGATTGAACCTTCGACCTCGTATACTCTTTTACATTCGGTGCATGTGCAAAATTTCGTGTTGTCGTTCGGAGCGCATGATATTTGAGTATAGTCCACTCCGAATTTCTGTCCCGTGCCGCCCCATGTTTTTCTTTCTTCGATTAAATCCGTTGCGTGGAGATACATTCTTTGAAACGTATCTTCGGTTGTCAGACACGGCTGGTCTTTCGAATATTGTTCGAGAGTCGTGTTTTTATACCTGTCGGAGGGGTCCATCATAAAATATGCGAAAGAGTGGCCGTGAATATAGAGTGCGCCTTCGCCCCCGCCTTTCTTTGAGTTCGTGCGTCCCGAACCCGAACCGTCGACGGCGTTTGCACGCAGTGCGGCGAAATTGTCACCCGTACACCCGCCCATGCCGATTGCACGGTAGTTGAATACGGGAACTTCAGTCGTGTCAAAGCCCTTCGGCAAGTCGGCGCAATCGGTTTTGTAAATATATTCGAAGTCCTCGCCGTTCCAATCTTTGCCCGACGCAAGGAAACGCCAGCCAAATTGTTCTAAGAGGAAATAGGAGGCGTATAAAGGGCCTCTGAGGGTTCCGCAGTACAAACTTAAGTCTCCGCTGTCTTCAAGGCAAACACGGTACCCCTCGACTCCGAGAGCAAGCTTGTTTTCGGGGTCGTAGGAGTATTCTATTTTATATTCCGTAACGGGGCTTCCTTTATATGCGATATTGAGTGCCACCCCACATGCTCTTTTGACGTATTTCGAAAGCTCGCCGGCGGCGTATTCCATTCTTTCGTCATTTGAATCGATAATTATTTTGTATCTCGAAATGTTCTTTCCGCCGATGCTCAGCACATCGACTCTGTAGAGCCCGTCGGAGTTGTTATCTCCCAAAGTCTGAACGCCGGCAACCGCACGTCGTATGAGTAGAATATCTTTCATATCGACGCCGCCGCTTAAATTCGCATCGGCACCGCTGAGATTTATGTCCCGTTCCGCACAAACGCCCGCAACGTATTTTCTCGTAAGAAGAATGTCCTTTACATTTACGTTTCCGCTGTCGTCGGCGTCTCCCAAAAGATAGCCGTGAGTGGTTACGGCTTCGGCGGGAACAAAAGTGCAAATACCCGTAAAAAGAGTGCAGATTATAAGTATTGCGGATAAAATTTTTTTCATTTTTCGCTCCGTTGTTATAATTTTTCATTTTTATTGTACCACGATTCCGATCCGATTTCAAGTGGTTAGTTTATTGCGACGTGAAAATCGAAATTCGCATGGCGTACCGCTTTGAATTTCAACGCCCGGTCTAAACGTGAAAAGCGAAAAAGCAAAAAAGCGGGGACTCTGCACCTGTGTGCCGAGTCCCCGCCTAAGCGGTTTAATCCGTATTGTCGGTTTTACCGAACCGTGAAGCAAAAATGCTTGCTCGCAATTGCATTTTCGCAAATTCTCAATGACACGTCGGTGCATTTTCGCATCGAAGGGAAAAGTTCGAAGGCTTGCTTTTGCAAGGCTTTCCGTGATTGTTTTATCCCGTTTTACGTCACGCCGTTAATTGCCGACATATATTTCGTGTCCGTTTACCGTCACATTATACTGCGGTTCGATATCGGCAACGTGCGCAT
>CAYXMB010000192.1:0-3003 GCA_964466085.1 uncultured Ruminococcus sp. | reverse complement strand
AAGAACTTTTTGAGGCGTTGCGGCTCTGTAATATTTACGGAATTAAATCTTATGTTACCGTTAATACACGCCTTCGAGACAGAGAATTTTCCGATGCATTGAAGCTTGTGGAAAAATTGTATGAAAATCATGCGGATGCGCTTATTATAGCGGATGTAGGACTTGCCGACATTGTTAAACGGTATTTTCCCGATTTCGAATTGCATGCAAGCACTCAGCTATCCGGCCATTCTCGTCTTGACGGAGAATGTTTTCAAAAACTCGGATTTGCGAGGATGGTTTGTCCGAGAGAAATGTCTCTTTGCGAAATAAAAGAGCTTGTATCATCTTCTCCCATTGATATTGAAATGTTTATTCACGGGGCTCACTGCGTTTCTTTTTCCGGACAGTGTATGATGAGTTATGCCATGGGCGGAAGAAGCGGAAATCGCGGTATGTGCGCTCAGCCGTGCAGATTATCTTTTGATATGCCTTCTGTTAAAAATCGGTATCCTCTCAGTCTTTCTGATATGTGTTTTGCCGAAAGTATAGTTGATATAATCGACAGCGGCGTTGCTTCTCTGAAGATCGAGGGTAGGCAAAAAAGCCCTCGGTATGTTTACGGTGTAACGTCTGTTTACAGAAAGCTTCTTGACGAGAGGAGAAACGCAACCGCGGAAGAAATACGCGAAATGTCGGAGCTTTTTAACAGGGAAGGATTTACCGACGGTTATTTGAAACGTTCTTACAAAAATATGCTCGGTATAAGAAAAGCGGAAGATATCGTAAAGACAAATAACGACGGTGATTTTTCGTCTGTTAAAAGAAAAATACCCATATTGGCTGAGTTAAAGGCTGTATGCGGCGAAAATGTTTCTCTTACTCTCTCCTGTGAAAGCCGAAGCGAGACGGTTTACGGCAATACGGCGTTCGAGAATGACGGTGTCGGAGCTATGAGCCGAGAAGCGGCATTAAAAAACATTTCAAGACTCGGTGCGACACCGTTTGTACTTGATAAGTTTTTGTTTGAGTCCGACGGCAGGGCATTTTGCACTCTTTCCGAAATTAATATGCTGAGAAGAGAAGCATGCGACAAGTTATTGCGCTTTGAAAAGAGAACGACGGTAGCCTGTCATGACTTCGCTTTTTCAAAAGAAAAGTCTCCGAAAAAAAAGGCCGTCAGAACGGCGACTGTAATGTCATTAAAGCAGGTGAGTCGGCAAGCTCTTGAATTTTTCGATCGCATTTATATTCCTTTGACGGAGATATCGAAAGCCGACGGCAAAAAATTGTGCGTATATCTCGAACCTCTGATGTATGACTATGAAATTAAAAATACGGAGAAAATGCTGGAAGGATATTCCGGTGAAGTTGAGGTGCATGGGTTCGGGGAAGCGCTGCTTGTCAAAAAAATGGGTCTTAAAGCCGTTGCTTCGTTCAGACTTAATATTTTTAATTCGTTTGCGGCAAAAACAGCATATAATTTGCTTGACGGCGTATGTATTTCACCGGAAGCTCCGCTCGGGTTGCTTTCCGAAATAATCGGAGAAAGTGCCGTAATAGTATACGGAAGACTTCCGCTAATGCATACTCAGCGCTGCATGATGTCCGACGGAGGAAAGAATTGCCGTTTCGGAGGAAACGGCGGACGCAGTAATTCCGTTGCCGAAAAAAAATCTTTGGATTTAAAGTTTGCAAAATGTGACGGGGTATTGTGCCGTACTTTGATGTGTGACAGAAAAGGTGCCGCTTTTCCCATCTTCGGATTGCGGGACTGTTCAAATATTATATATAATAGTGTGCCGATATATATGGCAGATAAAAAAGAACTTCTGGAGAAGTATCACGTTGACAGATATCATTTTATTTTTTCCGATGAGACAGTAGGTGAAGTTGACAGGATAATAGCTGCTTATAGGGACGGAGAAAAGCCGTCAACGGATGCAATCAGAAGACTCAAATAGTCAGCTAAAAGAAAGAGATTTAACGTTAAATATGAATATTAAAATTAAAAAACTGCGTGAAAACGCCGTTATTCCTCAATATGCAACAGAGGGAAGCGCCGCATGCGATTTGTGCTATGCGGGAGACTTCGATGAGGTTATAAATCCCGGCGAAACAAAGCTAATCGGAACGGGAATTGCAATTGCCGCGGAAAAAGGAACCGTAGCTTTGATATTTGCACGGAGCGGTCTTGCAACCAAATGCGGAATTGCGCCTGCGAATTGCGTGGGAGTTATTGACAGCGATTACCGCGGAGAGATAAAAGTTCCGCTTCGTAACAATTCGGATAGAAAATTTAAAATTTCAAACGGAGACAGAATAGCTCAACTTATGTTTACACCGTTTTACAAAGTCGACTTCGAGGTGTGCTTTGAACTTGATGAAACCGAAAGAGGTTGCGGCGGATTCGGATCGACCGGTATTTAATATTGAGGCAATTCAAAATGAAGAAACTGATACTTGCATCAAAGTCTCCGAGAAGACATGAAATATTGAATACGGCAGGACTTTGCCATGAAATTATCGTATCCGATGCGGATGAAAGCGTTCCTTTCGGAACAACTTGCAAAGAAGCCGTAAAACTGATATCGCAAAAAAAGGCCGTTGCGGTTCTTCAAACGGTAAATGCCGAATATCCTTCGGAAAAATTTCCGGAAGGGTTTGTAATTGTGGCGGCAGATACCGTCGTCGATGCAGACGGTGTAATGTTCGGAAAGCCGAAAGATAAAGATGATGCCGAAAGAATGCTTCGTTCTCTATCCGGCAGAAGTCATTGTGTGCACACTGGTATAACCGTTACCGACGGCGTAAAAACGGTAAGCGATACCGTAACAACGGTCGTAAACATGAGAAGTTTGAATGACGAAGAAATTCGGGATTACGTAAACAGCGAAGAAGTGCTCGACAAAGCCGGGGCATACGCCATTCAAAGTAAAGCCGGGGCGTTTGTGCGTTCGATTGAAGGTGACTATTTTAATGTTGTCGGGTTGCCGCTTTGCAGAACGACGGAAATTCTTTCGG